>CAZITV010000005.1:0-41985 GCA_964542255.1 uncultured Victivallaceae bacterium | reverse complement strand
GGAAGTAAAATTTGATTATATATTAGGTAATCCGCCTTTTATTGGGTCAAAGATGATGAAGCAAAAACAGCGGGATGAAATTGTAAAACAGTTTGATAATGTAACCGGAAGCGGAGTGCTAGATTATGTTACAGGGTGGTACATTCAGGCGGCAAAATATATTCAAAACACTAAAGTAAAAGTTGCGTTTGTTTCTACTAACTCAATTGTGCAAGGCGAACAAACCAGCATCCTTTGGGGACATCTGTTGAATAAATACAACATCAAAATTCATTTTGCTCACCGCACTTTTAAATGGAGCAACGAAGCAAAGGGGAATGCTGCCGTCTATTGCGTGATTATTGGATTTGCTTCTTTTGATAGTGCTAACAAATCCATCTTTGAATATGAGGATATTAAAGGTGAAGCCCATAAAATAAAAGTGAAAAATATCAATCCGTATTTAATTGACGCAAAAGATTTTTTGATTACAAAGAGAACAACCGCACTTTGCAACGCTCCAATAATGTTCAAAGGCAGCCAACCTACAGATGGAGGGAATTTTCTTTTTACAGAACAAGAGAAAATTGAGTTTTTAAATAAAGAACCTAAAGCATTAAAATTTATGAAACCCTTTCTCGCTGCTAACGAATTTATTAATGGCGAAAAGAGATTTTGCCTATGGCTTGTTGATGCAGAACCGAGCGAATTAAGACAGATGCCATATTTGATTAGTAGAATTGAAGGCGTAAGGCAAATGAGACTAAAAAGCTTGAAACAAGCAACTGTTAAGTGGGCAAATCAACCTACTTTATTTACAGAAAACAGGCAACCTAAAGATAAGTATATTTTAATCCCAAGCATATCTTCAGAAAAGCGAAAATATATCCCTATTGGCTTCATGTCATCGGATGTAATTGCTAGTAATGCTTGCCTAACAATACCGAACGCTACTTTGTATCACTTCGGTATTTTGACATCAGCTATGCACATGGCGTGGGTAGCTAATGTTTGTGGCAGATTAGAAAGCCGTTTCAGATATTCCGGTACTATCGTTTATAATAACTACCCATGGCCTGAAAATCTTTCCGAAAAACAGATCAAAATCATTGAAGCTGCTGCTCAAAAGGTGTTAGACACAAGATTAGAATTCCCTAACAGTTCACTTGCTGATTTATACGACCCTTTGACAATGCCTTCAGTTTTAGTAAAAGCACATAATGAGTTAGATAAAGCTGTTGATCTGGCATATAGACAGCAACCATTTTTATCCGAAGCAAACCGGATGGAATTTTTATTTGAGTTATATGAGAAATATACTGCCGATTTACTGACAATGAAAAAAGTTAAGAAAACCGCAAAATTATAATTCAGGCAAAGCAGAATCAATTATAATAAAGGTTATTTTAAAACGGTATCTGAACACATCAATATGAAAAATACTATGAACAAAACTAACGCTTGGTACTCGCTGCGGCGGACATTGCCGTCGTGGCGGTTTGACGAACTACTGGCGGAATTGCTGGACAAGGCAATATGCTACAAAGTTGATGAGGTGATTATCAAGGTCGATACCGAAGAATTATCTCACGGTCATCCGAGTGTCGAATGGCTCAAAGCTTATCAGCCGAAACTTCTCCAGGCCAAAGAAGAATTGGCGAAGCGTAACATCGTCTATTCGCTCAACCCGTGGATTACCTTTGGTCACGCCGACCGCGGTCGTAATGATTATGGACATATTACTGGTTTTCAGGGCGTAATCGGACACGATGGCAGCGAATGTAAACACTGTGCTTGTCCGCTTTCGGTCGGCTGGCAACAACATTTTGCCCAGTTGTGGACAATTTACGCAGAAACTCATCCACATATAATTTGGGTTGAGGACGATATCCGCACTTTTAATCATGCCCCGGCGCGTTACGGTTGTTTTTGTGATTTGCATTTGAAAAAGTTCAGCACCATCGCTGGTCAAAAAGTTTCACGTGAAGAGGTCGTTGCCGCAATGCTGCAACCGGGCAAACCCCATCCGTGGCGGCAGTTATACTTGGAAATGCAGCGCAATATTATGGTGGAAACAGCCGGATTTATCGCCAAAACAGTTCATGCGGTTTCACCGGAAACCTGCATGGGACTGATGTCCAGCGGCCCGCGCCAGCACTGTTTGGAAGGACGCGATTGGCAGCGGTTCTGCGCTGCTTTGGCTGATGGCAATACCCTCTATAGCCGCCCGCCAATGTGCAACTACAATGAAGATTCGCTGCGCGGCTTCTATTATTCCCACGACTCTATCAAATTAACCCGGCATGTCATGCCCGCAAATACCATTGAACAAAGCGAAGTTGAAAATGTGCCGTTTACACGCTTTTCAAAAAGCGTTAACTTTACCTTCTTGGAAATGGCAATCTCATTTGCCTACGGCGCGAACGGTGTAACGATGAACCTGTACGACCATTTGGGAACGCCGATGGAGGTTGAATCCAGTTTCGGCAAAATGCTTGGCAACAAGAAAGAGTATTTGAACTCATTAGCTCAAGCATCTCAGGCAACTGGAACATTTAAAGGAGTTCAACTGCTTTACCACCCGCGCAGCTCCAATACCAAAGAACTACCTGCCAGTGCTGACTATGCCGAACTCGGCGGCGATGGCTATGAAATGATGCTGGCGCTGGAAAATGCCGGTATCGCAACCACCTATGAACACTCCACCGTAATTGCCGCATCCGGGCAAACCCTCCGGAATTTAAGTGATACCCAACTCGCCGCAATGCTTAAACAGGGATTATTGCTTGATGCCACTGCCGCCATGGTACTGGTGGAGCGCGGCTTCGGTGCTGATATTGGTTTGAAAAATATCGCTCAACCACTACACCGCAGCAAACTTAACTTTGTCATTAGCGCCGAACAATATTGCAATCCCAAATTTGGCGGTGAATCCCGTAAATATTTAACCGCGGTTTTACCCTATATGGGCGCGGAGGCCTTGTTTTCCCTGGTAGAACCGTTGCCAACCACTGAAATAGTCAGCTATTGGGTCAATCCCGATACTGACCACGTCGCACCGGCAATGCTCGCTTTTGAAAATAAATACGGCGGCAAAGTGGTAATTCATACCTTGGATTACCGTACCGGCGTCGGCGTTGCCTTTCATCACCCGTTCCGGCGCGAACAACTCCACCATGTTATCCGCTATTTGAGTAAAGAACAACCAGAGTTGTTATTCGATTGCGATGGGGCGTTTGCTCTCGCATGGCGCAAAGATTGCGAACATCACACCGTTATCGGCGCGTTTAACTTCAATTTAGATAAATGGCAGTATGCTGCTTTTGAGATGAAGTGGTGCGGCGCTGCTCCGGCGGTAACTCGTTTAAACGATGATGGCAAGTGGGTGGATGACTGTAATATTTCCGCAATTGTCAGTAATAATCTCCTGAAAATAGATTATCGCGGCACGGTCACCTTTGAATATCCCCTGATATTGAAGCTGTCTTAGCAAAATCCGCAAAACTCAAAATGGTTTTGCCTCGTGTCTTCAAATAAAAATAAATGCGGCTTCTTTTGCGGTTGATTTTTATCGCAATGATGATATATTAATTTGCTGGATTAGCACTGCTAAATAAGTTGATGCGGGCTTACGCTTATAGTGTTTTTGCCATTCCATATATTACATTTCAAATCTAACTTTGATATGGGATTAGAACGGCTTAATACCAATGAGAATAAATTGGTATAAGCACATAATTATGGATCAAAATTTCTATAATTTGTTTAGCGTTTGACGGCGGAATTAGTGTGGCTATGTCCGGTGCGGTTGACCGGGAAATAACTATTGTTTAAGGAAAAAATAAAATGCCAGTAAATGTTTTGGTTGGAACGCAGTGGGGCGACGAAGGTAAAGGCAAACTGATTGATGTGCTTACCGAGAAAACCGATGTGGTAATCCGTTTCCAAGGCGGTAATAATGCCGGTCATACTGTTGAAATCGGCGATAAAAAATATGTGTTGCATTTGGTGCCTTCCGGTATCTTTCGTCCTAACACCCTCTGTGTTATCGGCAACGGTTTGGTGGTTGACCCGAACAGTTTGATGCAGGAAATGGAAGAGTTAAAACAAAAAGGTCTGGATGTCGGCAACGTTCAACTCAGCACCAAGGCGCATCTGATTTTTGAATACCACAAAATGGCTGACGCAATGCACGAAGCCAGCACCGGCACCGGTGTCAAGCTGGGCACCACTAAACGCGGCATCGGTCCGTCCTATAGCGATAAAGCCGCACGCACCGGCATCCGCGCCGGCGAAATGGCGGATTTGGCGAGTTTTGAACAATCTTTCCGTACCCAGGCTGAACTTTATAACGCGGTGTTTGCTGAACATGGTGTCGCCGCATTGGATATTGACCAGGCTTGGAATAAAGTGAAAATTGCGGCTGAATACCTTAAACCTTTCCTCGCTGATACAGTATTAACTGTAAATCGGGCGATTAAAGCCAATAAAAATATTCTTTGCGAAGGCGCCCAGGGGGCATTACTGGATATCGACCACGGTACCTATCCGTTTGTCACCAGCAGCAATACTACCTCCGGCGGAGCTTGTACCGGCGCCGGTATCGCACCGCGCCATATTGACTCGGTTTGGGGCGTGATGAAAGCTTATACCACCAGAGTTGGCGAAGGCCCTTTTCCCACCGAACTGCATGATGCCACGGGGCAGGAACTGCGCCGGATTGGCAATGAATTTGGCGCAACCACAGGCAGACCGCGCCGCTGCGGTTGGTTTGACGCAGTTGCCTCCAGCTATTCATGCATGATTAACGGAGTGGACAAGCTTGCCATCACCAAAATGGATGTCCTGGATACGATGCCGGAACTAAAAATTTGTACAGCCTATGAAATTGATGGCGTTATCACTGAAGATATGCCGTCGGATACCGCCGCATTAGCACGGGTTAAACCTGTTTATGAAACCATGCCCGGCTGGCAGTGCAGTACCGCCAACGTCAGAAGCTACCAGCAGTTACCGGAAAATGCCAGAAAGTATCTGGAGCGAATTGCCGGCTTGGTTTCAGCCGATATCGCGATTATCTCCGTTGGTCCAAAGCGGGAACAAACATTCGTTAAGTAAACGGCAAGGTTCACCCCCCCGTACCCGTACCTCATCCTGACGTGAATTCAGGTAACACCGGAACGAAATTATGGTACGTTATGCGCGCAATTCCTGGCGAAATAAACTCATTCGATTTATGGTGGAGTTTGATTATCCGCAAATCATCGCATTGCTGCTGCTGCTGACTATTGGCGTAGTCTTTATCTATTCCACCGGACAACAGGTGGGAACAGAGCTGGCGGAACGGTTTTGGATACGTCAACTGCAGTGGATATCGCTAGGTGGCTGTTTTTGGATGGTGCTGACGTTTACAGACTATCGTGATTTAAAACCGCTGTCATGGCTGCTCTACGGCGGCTGTATTGTTTTACTGATTGCGGTATTGTTTTACGGCTTAAAAATTTACGGTGCGCGGCGCTGGCTTGCACTTGGTTCAGGCATCCGTATTCAACCTTCTGAATTTGCCAAGCTGGGCGTATTGTTATTGCTCGCCACCATGCTTACTTCGCCGCGTTTCAACGTCAACCGTTTTCGCGATCTCTGCATTTTTGGATTGGTGGTCGCGGTGCCGTTCATCATTACTGCGAAGCAGCCCGATTTGGGCAGTGCGATGATTCTAATCCCCATCTTCTTCAGCTTGATTTTCGTCGCCGGACTGAAATGGAAATATATTATCATTGCCGGTTCTGTCATCGGGGTTTTAACTGTCGTGGAAATAGTCAACGAAATATGGGAATATCACCCGTTCCTTAAAACTTATCAAAAAGAACGGATTATGACTTTTCTCGACCCGGAACGCGATATCGCTGACCGCGGTTATAACCAATTCCAGGCACGGCTTGCCGTCGGGAGCGGCGGTGCCTGGGGCAAAGGCATCGGCGAGGGTACCCAAAATACGCTCGGCTTCCTGCCGCAAACTGTCTCAAATAACGATTTTATCTTTTCCGTAATTGCCGAGGAAACCGGATTCTGGGGGTGTTTACTCTTGATTGGCGCATATTGCCTGCTCGGATACTCAATAATTCGCACGGCAATCGCGTCAAAAGATGATTTCGGGCGCTATCTGGCGGTCGGCACCGCGGCAATTATTTTCTCTCATGCTTTTATCAATATTGGGATGAGTATCGGGGTCATGCCGGTTACCGGCGTCTGTCTGCCGTTCGTCAGTTATGGCGGGTCATTTACGCTGCTGTCAATGTCTTGTTTGGGCATCCTGCAATCCATTTACCGCAACAGTAAACGCTATTGAGCCTTGCGGTTGCCGAGAAAACTCAGTATTCCCGCAATAAAATTCAGCGGATGAACCGGGCATCCCGGAATAAACAGGTCAACACGGTGTTTTTCAAAAAAACTCCGGTTAACTGAGTCTGAATCTTTAAAAATGCCACCGCTGATGGCACATGTCCCCATTGCAATGATGATGACCGGCTCAGGAATTGCGCTCAGGGTTTTTTCAACCGCGCCCGCCATATTGCCGGAGATGGGTCCAGTGATGACAATTCCATCGGCGTGGCGCGGCGATGCGGCAATTTCAATGCCGTACCTCGCTAAATCGAAGTTAATGTTGAAGCAGGCATTTAATTCCATTTCGCAGCCGTTGCAGCCGCCTGCAGAGACAGAACGCAATTTTAATGACTTACCGAAGATGCTTTTAATCTCTTTTTTTACAGAAATCGCGCTGCGCGGAAAATCTTTTGGAATAATATTACCGGTAATATTCAATTTGTCGCGTTCTGTTGCCGCCAACTTGTGGAAATTGGAAAATTTAATAATGTTATTGGGGCATGAGGCAGCACAATCGCCGCAGAAAACACATTTGCCCATATCAATGGTTAGCGGCAGGGATTGTATTGCCCCGGCAGCACAAACCTTGACGCATCTATCACAATGCCGGCAATGTTCTGAATCAAGTAGCGGCAGTCCGCGGAAAGGTGCTGGTATTTCTGCCTTAAGCGGATTTTTTATACATTGATTGGTTTGTTTGAGTCGTGTTTTTAGAGTTGCCCACATAATCAAGTTCCTTGCTATAAGTCATGGCCGCAATAAGAGAGGTCAAAGCTTTTATTGCAAATTGGAAAATCGCTGATGCCCTCGTTTCTCATAGCCAATCCCAGTGCAAACCAGTTGTTAAACGAGGCATCTTTAATTTTATAACGAATTACTTCACCGTTACTGCCGGTAATCAGAATATGAATAATTTCTCCACGCGGACCTTCAACCATCGACACAGTCATTGATTCCGGGGGCAGGGACTTGATAACGGCGGCTGCACCGCCTTGCTGCGGCAGCCCATCCAGCATGTCCATGATTAGTCTGAGTGAACGCTGAATTTCCAAATACCGCATATAGGCGCGCGCAAAAATATCACCGCTGTCCAGCGTAAGTTTATATGGAGGGAAATATTTATAGTGACCATACGAATGGTCGGCTCTGACATCTAGCTTTACCCCGGAAGCTCTGCCGGCAGGTCCAACCATATTGATTTGAGCCGCGGTTTGGTAGTCAATAATCCCGGTACGCTGAAATCGGGCAAGCAGCCCTGGCAGCTTAAAAGTCCGTTCTCCAATAACATCAACTCGTTCGCTAATTAACTGCATTACTGCCTGCAGCGCGGTAATGTCATGGGCTGACAGTTCATTAGTCACTGTCCCGGGACGTATTAAACCGCGTCCAAAACGGTTGCCGCAGATTGACTGCAGCGCATTTATTGCATAAGTTCTGGTCGCACCCCAAAAAGCATTGCCAGTTAAATCAGCAATATCTCCGCATAATCCGGAAAATGTATTTAAATGCAGTGCAATCCGTTCAATTTCCTGGGCTATGGCACGAACTGCCTGCACACGTGCGGATATTTTTATCCCGGCGGCATTTTCCAGCGCTGAGACATACGCCGTGGTATTGGCGATACAACTATCTCCGGTTATGGATTCGGCCAGAATATACTTACTGCAGCCATCGCCAAGGGTAAACATTTTTTCTATTCCACGGTGCTGATAGCCAAGCTGGATTTCCAGATGCCGGACGGTTTCGCCGGTGCAGATAAACCGGAAGTGTCCAGGTTCTATAACTCCGGCGTGAACCGGCCCTACTGCAACCTCGTGAACATTCTCACTGTCAATGGAATAGAACGGGTATGCAGTATCCAATGCGCCTGACCGGCTGCCGCCGGAATGGCGTCTGACTGGTTTCAACCACGGGTGTCCTTCAGGCATAATCCCGGTATCTTCAAAAAACTCTCGTTCAAAGTAATGAAATGCCGGTGAAATGTTGGTTAATGCCGGATAAGTTGCCGTTGATGCTTTAAAAATGGTTGATTTACACAAGAGTTGTGAGTGCGGGTCGTTGGCCATAATCACAATCAGCTGGACACCGCCAGCAATTTTATGACCAAAAAAAGCGATCGGGCGGTAGCCCGCTTGAATGTCTGCCCTGATGGATTCTTCAAGCTCAGTTTGGGTTAATACCGGAATCTTTGCCAGGTTGATCACGGCGTTATTATTCAATACTGCGTCGTGCATCTTATTTGCCTCCGCTTAAGAAAAAAGCTGCAGACTCAAATATATCCAGCAACTTATCCGGCATAAATATTCCAAGCGCTGCTGACAGCGCGAGGAACATCCATTGCGGAAAATATGCCCAAAATGAGCATTGTACCACAGTTTTCTTTTCGGTAGTTGAGCCGCTGAAAATCATGCTGAAAATATTTTTGGTCAAACCGTAGATGATGATTGTCAGCAGCAGGCAGAATATTATCGTCAGCATGATGCTGTACTGCAGCAGTTGATTGATAATCAGCAGTTCACTGATAAACAGCACTGATGGTGGAAATGCGCAAATACCGCCTAGACAAGCCAACATCAGCCAACTGTTTCCAGGTGACACCGTGCAGAGGTTTTGAACCGCGTTTATCCGTTTATTTTTGTAAATTTGGAAAATATTGCCGGCCGTCATAAAAAAGGCGGATTTTATCAGCGAGTTTCCGAGCACTTGAATCAGCGCGGCGACAATTCCTATTCCACCCAACCCAAGCCCAATTGCGGCAATACCCATATTTTCAACTGAAGAATAGGCTAACATCCGCCGGTATTTTTGGGCGCGGCCGATAAATACTGCTGGAACCAATAGCGAAAAAAATCCCATTGCCAGCAGTAGCGTAGTTGAGTATTTTTCCAATTTTGCATGCAGGATTATATCATAAACACGCAATACTGCGAGAAATGCACAGCTGGACAGTGTCCCTGAAATTAGCGCTGCTGCCGGCGCGGGCGCTTCTGAATACGCATCCGGCAACCACTGATGCATCGGCGCTAACCCCATTTTTGTACCAAAACCGAACAGCAAAAACGGTAGGGCGATTTTTAGCCATAGCGGGCTAATCAATAACGCATTGCCGCTAAGTGCAGCCCAAAATAAAGATATTTCTCCATTAATGCAGCCAATCGAAAGAAAAATTATGCCGATGAATGCTAAAGAAATGCCGATGGAGCAGATAAAAATATATTTCCAGGTGGCTTCCAGGGCATCTCTGTCCTGATAGTAATAAATCAACATTGCGCTAAAGAGAGTGGCAGCCTCAAGAAAAACCCAGAGTACGCCAATATGGGTGCTGAGCAGTACTCCATTCACAGCATCAATAAAGAGCAGCGTGAATATATGATACTTCCAGTTGCGCTCAATATTGGTTGATTCGGTTTTATACAGAAAAAAATCAATATTATAAATTGACACTCCAAGCAGAATAATTGCGGTAATTATCAAAAATAGACTATTAAGCCGGTCAACCGCAAAATATGGAGCAAGCGTTTCAGAAACGGTAATTAAGCGGAGTGAAACCGCCAAATGTGTAACGGCATAGAGAATAATGCAGCCAAGATGAAGCCTGCAATGTTTTTTGGTGCACAGGATCAAGCCGCACAGGAATAAAGGAAAAATCATTAACAGTAGAATCATTTCAGCCACGCAGTCCTTTAAGTTTGTCGATATCATGCTCCGGGCATACCGTCTTAATCATTTTTACGCAAATTCCCGCCAGCAGTACCCAGACAAAAATATCGAGCATAATACCAAGATTAACGATAAACGGCATCGCATGAGCCACCGAAAGCGAAAGAAGAAAAATTCCGTTTTCTAAAAATATATAAGCAATAATATGCGTAATAATTTTTTTTCTGGTCATAATAATAAACAGCGCGGACATAATTACCGCTAACGCACCACCAAAATAGGTCGGATTAACCGGCTGCCGGTGGTCAGAAATCCAGTATGCCGCAAAAAATCCACCACCAATAATTGCACTGACGCAGACCAGTGAATAAAAATTGGGAACCGATGGCTCAGATTCATTCTCAATCTCGTTCTCCCGCAAAATTTTAAATAAAAACCATGGAATGATAATCATCTTCATAATCAGAGTTTCGAGTATAATAAAGCCGAAGGTAGCGAACGCAGTCAGGCTGACATTATTCACTGCGACCGCAAACAGCAGTGCACCTTGCGCCGAAAGCATTTTGACATACGTTTCCAGACGGCTGCTGCTGACTACATAAAGCATTGTTACTGCAAATAAAATAATAATCGAATTTTCAAAATTTATCGCTGAATTCATAGCGGTTTTCCGTTTTGCGTTAGAATTATAAAGATAATAATCATCCCCAGTGCAATAATCATAAATGCAAATTGTGGTATGTGCGTCATTCGTAAACGGGTAACCGATGACTCAATACAGCCAATTAGCAATGCCATACTCATTACGATTGACGTGAAATATAGAAACGATGCCGCCGTGCCAACGTCAGGCGGGATTATCAGCATCGTCACCAAGCTGATGATTAAAAACATTTTTAGCGCGGCGGCGTAGTTCAGCATCGCCAGATCCGGTCCAGAATTATCCAAAATTATCACTTCGTGAATCATGGTCAATTCTAAGTGGGTTTCGGTGTCATCTATTGGAGTCCGTCCACAATCAACCAGCAGAAAAAGAAGCAACCCGATGACCGCCAAGATTAACAGCAGCCAGCCGCCGTTGCCAAACCGGTATATCATATTGCTGATTTCTGTAAATGATTTCACGTCCGCAGTTAATGATAACCCCATCATAATTAAGAATAAACCTGGTTCTGACAGTACCGAAAAGGTCAATTCCCGACTGCAGCCCATATTCTCAAAACTGTTGCCAGCCTCCATCCCGCCAATAACCAGAAAAAACTTGCTCAGCGCTAAAAGATAACAAAAGAGGATGAAATCGCCATTAAAACTGAGTATCGCCTGTTTGCCGACCATCGGTACCAGCAGCGCCGCGGCAAGCAGCGTTGACAAGGCAAATGCCGGCGCCAACTGATATAAAGGCGATGTCATCTTGTTGCTGATGACTCCCTTTTTTAAAAGCCTGACAATGTCGTAAAACGGCTGAATGATACTTGGACCTTTTCTGCTGCTCCAGATTGATTTTACCCGCCGGATTACTCCCTGCAGGAGCAGGGGGAATAGTAATATCAACACAATATTTATCAAAGCAATCCGCATGTTACCACTCCATTACCCAGATTAGCGCGATGATTAAAAAGAGTATACCATAAAATAAGTAATGCTGCATATCACCATCCTGCAGCCACGTTAAACGCCCAAGTAAAGCTCCGGAATGTTTCCGCAGTGGTTGAATAATGCCAAATTCAAAAATATCGCGAATTTTGAAAATATAGGAATTTTTGTCTGGAAATAATCCTTTAACCTGATCACCGCCAATCTCCTGTTTTACTGCCGGCTCCACCAATTTAATGAATGACATCGAAAATGACGCCGGCGTGTACTGCATTTTATTAGAAACAAAATCATACCCGCACGCCCATGTCGAATCTTGTTTGATATTGCGTCTGCTCAGCAGCCACGCCCTTAAGCCTAAAATAACCAGTATTACGATTATTAAAATTTGAAAAACTAGCGTAATCATCGTTATTGGCGCAGATAGTGCTGCCGGTAATTGCGGCAGCGCCGTCCCGGTAACCACGGCGATTGGGTGTTCAACGCAATTCAGCAGTATTTTTGGGAAAAGACCTCCCAGCAGGCATAATGTCGCCAGACACAATACCGGCGTCAGAAGTAGCCATGAGTGTTTTTTCTCCGAATGCGGTAATTGACTTCGCGGCGCTCCTAAAAATAAAACTCCAAACAACCGTGTGAAACAGAGCACCGACACCGCGCCTGTCAGCGCCAATATCACGCTTAGACCAACCATAGCAAAAACTGCCCAGATATCCGGCAGCATTCTACTGGTAAATACTGAATAATAGATGATAAATTTGCTGATGAAACCGTTAAATGGCGGCAAACCGCAAACCGCCAGACAACCGCACAAAAATAATATTCCGTTTAACGGCATAAACCGGTAGATTCCTCCCAGTAAATTCAAATTCCGCGTGTGTGTATGCAGATAAACTGTTCCGGCACCGTAAAATAGCACGCCTTTAAATAACGAATGGTTGAGTACATGCAGTAGTGCGCCACTCCAGCCCAGCATCGCCATCGCCGCGTTGCCATATGACATCCCAATCAAGCCAATCCCCATCCCCATCCCGATAATTCCGATATTCTCAATACTGCTGTATGCCAGCACACGTTTGTAGTCGTCTTTGACTGACGCGTAAAGGATGCCAAACAATGCCGTGCCTGCCGCCCAAAAGGTGATAAGAAAGCATAGCCAGCGTGCCGGTACGCCCAGCACCGCCACCATTAGGCAAATTCCAAAAATACCCATTTTTATCATAACTCCGGACATTAAACCGGAAATATGGCTTGGCGCCGCCGTATGTGCTGCTGGTAACCAGTTATGTAAAAATAGCATCCCCGCCTTCATCCCAAATCCGATAAAAAACATCAGAAATGCCAGATTCACCGTACTCTGGTATTTGGGACCGGACAGAACCGCATGATAAAATTCAAAATTATTGCTGCCGGCGGCTTCTCTTAATATCAGAAAACCAAGCGCGATAAAGATGAAACTGATATGCATCATCACCAGATAGAATATGCCTACTGCTATCGTCTCCGCCTTGTCACGCTCAAAAATAACTAGGAAAAACGACGATAAACTCATTATTTCCCAGACAAACAAAAACGCCAGCGCATTGCGTACAATCGTTAAGCTCAGCATCGCTGCTATCAGTATGGTTATAAACAGGAAGTGTGTGTTTAGACTGTAACCTTTGCCGCAATATGACTGCGTGTATCCACAACCGTACCAAACTGAAAAAAATGCCCCGACGGCGATGATAATAATAAAATAACCCGCCAGCGGGTCGAGCCGCAGCACAATCTCATTGAATGGAAAGTTTCCGGCAATTGTCATCGCGGCTGATTCCCCGCAGTAAAGTATTGTGCCGGCAGCTGATAAAACGGCAATTCCGCCAGTCAGACAAAACGACAGTGTTATCAAACCGCAATATTTTTCGCGGCTAATGACCGCAGCCAGTCCGCCGGCAAGATAAATGCCGATACCAATCAACAATAAACTTAATGCGTTCATATGATCTTGTCCCGGCTAACGCCGTGCCTCAATATAAGTAGTAATTTCATCCAAACTCGGACAGCGCGACAATAACTCCAGAAAATGGTTGTCTAGGCATAATGATGAAATATTGAAAAGAATTTCGTGATGGCGCTGCTGATTCGCACTGAAAACAATGAACATTACCCGCACCGGCTGGCCATCCAATGCTTTAAAATCAACTGGGTCAGCCAAAAAACAAAGCGCCACGCGCTCATTGGCAATTTCGGCGAGAATCGGGGTGCGGGGGTGGGGAATAGCGATACCGCTGCCAACAGCTGTCGGCGCCAGTGCTTCACGGTTTAATAAATGTGTAGTAGTAGCCTCACGATTGAGCTCGACTGGAATGTCAATGACGCTCATCGCGTTTCTAATTACAGCTTCAGGGCACTCACCGGGAATTTTATAATAAATCCCACCACGGCGCAAGTATTCGACAATATTTACGCGGCTTTCAGATGCGACCTCTTTTAAAACTTCGGCTGATGTTAGACCGCGGTTGGTCAACATCCACTCATTCAATTCACTACGGTTAAAACGGTATTGGTTGCCTATTAAGTAGTAAGGAATGTTTTTTTGACTTATAAGTCGAGTAATCGTTTTTTCTGAAACGTGCAGAAGCTCTGCAACATCTTTGATTTTTAAATCCATTTTAATTATTAATCTGTTCCATAAGCTGACTCCGGTTTATGAAGCCAGCTCCAGAGCTTGCCAAATAAACCATTACCCTGTAGTAGAGTAATCAGTAAACAGCCAAGCTAAATATCAATTTCGATAATTATCTGCATATTCAGCCGATCGCATGCAATAGCAAAAATCACGAAAATTCAACCAACTATATCATTATAAACAATTCTTTTCAATAGCGTAAAATCAGAAATAGTCAAAATTTCATGGAAATTTTATGGAAATCATTTAGCAATTCAGTCTTTTCTGCATTGAATATCGTCACGCATAAAGTGCGGGTAATACTGAGTAGCAAGCTTTACTATCTTTTAGAATGTTACTCAGTATAACTGCCACGCTACCTTCAACGTGATTTGATGTTTTTATATCGTTAGGAAATAAAAAAAGGCATCCCGAAGGATGCCTTGAAGTAGTTTGCCAATACGGAATTATTTACCGCTGACAACACCGTGGTCTCTGAAAACACGGGTGAGGGCAAATTCACCTAATTTATGGCCAACCATATTTTCAGTAACGAAAACCGTAATAAACGATTTGCCGTTGTGTACATTGAAAGTATGACCGACGAAATCAGGAATAATCATTGAACGGCGTGACCAAGTTTGGATGGCGCGTTTCCGGCCTTCTTTATTAACCTTCTCGACCTTCTCAATGAGATATTCGGCTACATAAGGTCCCTTTTTGATTGAACGTGCCATTATTTCTTCCTCCGTTGAACGATAAATTTACTGGTCGTTTTCTTCTTGCATCTGGTTCTCTTGCCCTTAGCGAGCTGACCCCATGGTGATACAGGATGACCGCCGCCGCTGGTTTTACCTTCGCCCCCGCCCATCGGATGGTCAACCGGGTTCATCGCAACACCGCGAACGTGCGGACGTTTGCCCTGATAGCGTTTTTTACCAGCTTTGCCGAGCTTGATATTCATGTGTTCCAAATTACCAACCTGACCAATTGTGGCACGGCACTCGATGTTGATCATGCGGACTTCGCCGCTTGGGAGTTTAATTTGGGCATAATCGGTTTCTTTAGCGCGGAGCGTCGCCACCTGACCGGCAGAGCGCACCAATCTGGCGCCGCGTCCCGGCACCATTTCGATGCAGTGAATTTCCAAGCCTACCGGAATATTTTTAATTTTCAGGCAGTTCCCCGGCTTCAATGCCGCTTTTTCGCCGTTCATCACGGTGTCGCCGACCTTCATACCATTAGGAGCCAGAATATAGGCCTTGGCGCCGTCAGAGTAGTGCAGCAGTGCAATATATGAGCTGCGGTTCGGGTCGTATTCAATTGTAGCGACCTTGGCGGCAATGTCGTCTTTATTACGGTAGAAGTCAATCAAACGCAGTAAACGTTTGTTGCCGCCGCCGCGGAAACGGGTGGTGATGCGTCCGTTGTTATTTCTTCCGCCGGAAGAACGTAAGCCAACGGTCAAACTTTTTTCCGGTTTATCGGTGGTAATTTCGGAATAATCCGCCACCGTCATATTCCGTCTACTGGGAGTGAACGGATTAAAACTTTTCAAAGCCATTTGAATACCTCAGTAGTTTAAAAGTTCGCTATAGAGCCGGATGAAAGAGTGACAACAGCTTTTTTCCAGTCGGCGCGTTTGCCGATTCTGAAAGTTTTGCCGGCACGTTTCGGTTTGCCCTGATAGTTCATGATATTGACGGATTTGACTTCAACGCCAAATAACGATTCGACCGCCTTGCCAATTTCAATTTTGGATGCGGAGACAGCAACTTTGAAGACGTACTTCTTGCTATCAACCATACCATTATTTTTTTCGGTAATCAGCGGAGAGATTATTAAATCGTATGCATTTTTCATATTAACCCTCTCCTCAGTCCAAGCGCGCCGCGAAAACTTCGAGCGCATCTTTGGTGAAAATTAATTTATCGAAACGCAGTACTTCATAAACATTGACGCTGGCCGCTTTGCGGAGAACCACATCAGCGAGATTACCAGTGGCACAAACCACGCTTTCTTCGTAATCAGGCAAACAGAGTAACGCGTTCTTGGTAACGTTCAGTTTATTCAATATCGCTTTCGCACTTTTGGTTTTGTGATCCGGAATATCCAGTTTGTCAAGGATGATTACCGAACCTTCTTTCAGGCGTTCTGTAAAAGCACGCCGTAATGCCAGCTTCTTAACTTTTTTGTTAATTTTCTTGCTGAAATCACGCGGTTTTGGTCCAAAAGTAATACCGCCGCCAACCCAAATCGGACTGCGGTTACTACCGGCACGGGCACGACCTAAGCCTTTCTGACGGAAAGGTTTGGCGCCGCCGCCTCTAACTTCAGCACGGGTTTTGGTACACGCAGTGCCGGCACGCTGTTCCGCGAGGAACGCGACCACCACATCGTGAACCGCCTGTTTGCCTTTGTCCGCTTCAATACGCTCATCAGCGAATTCAAATTCGCCAACATTAGCGCCATTGCTATCGAGAATATTTAATTTAATTGACATTTTATCACCTATTCACTTATTTGCTCTTTTTCAAAGCGGATTTAATCAACAGGGTGCCGCCGTTAGGACCGGGGACAGCGCCTTTGACGAAGAGCAGATTGTCCTCTTTGACAACCCGAACGACTTTGAGATTCTGAATTGTGCGGCTGACATTACCCATTTGACCTGGTAATTTTTTGCCTGGGAACACACGGCCTGGAGACTCACGCATACCGACTGAACCAGGTTTACGCTTCCAACCGCCGCCGTGACTGTAACGTCCGCCGGCAAATCCCCATCTTCTTACGCAACCTTGAAATCCGCGTCCCTTGGTGATGCCAATGACATCCAGAAAATCATCTGTGGTGAATAGATCCGAAGTCAGAACTGACCCTAATTCAATTTGCGGGTCGGCGTCAACACGAATTTCATTCATTACTGCGGGAGGATTAGTGATTCCGGCTTTCTTGTACACCCCGAGCAACGCTTTGGTGGTGTTCTTAACTTTGGCTTCGCCGAAACCGAGTTGAATAGCGCTATAGCCATCCTTCTCAACTGTTTTCACATCTACCACGACACAGGGACCTGCCTGTAGGACGGTGACGGGAATGATTTTGCCACTCTCATCATAGACCTGTGTCATGCCAACTTTTTTACCGATTAAACCTTTCATAAAACTCCTTTCTGATACTTACCCTAAATCGGTTGAAGGGCATTGGTATCAAACTGACCGTTCGATGTCTGAACTCAGACACCGATCTTAATTGAAATATCAACACCGGACGGCAAATTCAGTTTTTTCAGCTCATCAACTGTCTTTGAGGTCGGATTGATAATATCCATAACCCGTTTGTGGGTTCTGATTTCGAATTGCTCCATTGACTTTTTGTCCACGTGCGGTGAACGGTTCACGGTGAAACGTTCAATGCGGGTGGGCAGCGGAATCGGACCGGCAACCTGGGAACCGCCAACTTTGGCGGTCTTGATAATTTCTGCAACAGACTGGTCAAGCGTGCGATGCTCATAAGCCTGCAGGCGAATCCGGATTTTTTGGGTTTTTGATGCACTCATTTACTCTTCTCCATTATAGTTTCTTCAATTGATTTCGGTACGCGTTCAAAGTGCGACGGTTCCATTGAGTAGGAAGCTCTGCCCTTGGACAAGGAACGAATCGCCGTGGCATAACCGAACAGGTCAGACAACGGAACCGTGGCAATAATGCGGGTAAATTTGTTCTTCGCATCAGAATCAACTTCCACAATGCTGCCGCGACGGCTGGTGATATCGCCAATGATATCACCCATATTTTCATCCGGGGTAGTAACTTCAACCTTCATAATCGGCTCAAGCAGAGCAATCCCTGATTTTTTGGCCGCTTCTTTGAATGCCATTGAGCCGGCGATTTTGAACGCCATTTCAGATGAGTCAACAGGGTGATATGAACCGTCAAGAATATTGACATGGAAGTCAGTAATCGCAAATCCGGCCAGCACACCTGTTGCCGCTGCTTCACGGATACCGCTTTCAATCGGTTTAATATACTCTTTAGGAATATTGCCACCGACAACTTTGTTATCAACGGTAACGCCATAGCCACGGTCTTTAGGTTCAATATTGAGTACAACGTGACCGTATTGACCGCGGCCGCCGCTTTGACGGACAAACTTGCAGTCTGCTTCGGCAGGCTTGAGGATACACTCGCGGTAAGCCACTTGCGGCTTGCCGGTGTTGGCTTCAACTTTATATTCACGCACCAGACGGTCTAAGATGATTTCCAAGTGAAGCTCACCCATGCCAGAAATAATGGTTTGTCCAGTTTCTTGGTCGCTGCGCATGTTGAATGTCGGATCTTCATCGGACAAGTTGCCCAGACCTTTATACAACTTATCGCGGTCGCCGGAGGATTTTGGCTCAACTGCAATAGAGATAACTGGTTCAGGGAAGCTCATTGATTCCAATACAATCGGATTGTCTTCAATACAAATTGTATCGCCGGTGGTAACATTCTTCAATCCCACCGCAGCAGCGATGTCGCCGCTGTAAATGATGTCGCGCTCTTCACGGGAGTTGGCATGCATCTGCAATACACGACCTAAACGCTCACGTTTACGGGTACGCGGATTATAAACTGTCATTCCCTTTTCAGCGCTGCCGCTATAAACACGGAAAAAGCTTAATTTGCCAACAAACGGGTCGTTCATAATTTTGAACACCAGTGCTGACAGCGGTTCTTTGTCGCCGACATGACGGGTCAACGGTTCTTCGGTATCCGGGTGGATGCCGTGAATATCCTTTACGTCAACCGGGCAGGGGAGGTAGCTCACAACACTGTCCAGCAGTAACTGAACACCTTTGTTTTTGAAAGCAGTACCACAGGCAACCGGAACAATTTCGCCTTTAACTACCGCAGCACGGAGTGCTTTTCTAACACTGTCAGTATCCGGTTTTTGGTCATTGAGGAAAAATTCCATAATTTCTTCGCTGGTTTCAGCCAGACATTCAACAAGATAGTTGAACGCTTCGTCGCGCTTCGGCAACATTTCTGCCGGAATTTCTTCAATGCGCATTACCGCGCCGAATTCATCGCCATCAAAATAGACAGCTTTGCTGGCGAGGATATCAATTACTCCGGCAAATTCAGCCTCAGCGCCAATCGGTAGCATAATCGGAACTGCTGTCGCGCCCAGTTTGAAGCGCATATCGTTCACTACAGCTTCAAAGTCTGCACCAGTACGGTCCATTTTGTTGACAAACGCGATTACAGGTACTTTGTATTTTTGTGCCTGACGCCAAACCGTTTCGGTTTGAGGCTGCACTTTACCAACAGCGCAAAATACCGCAACTGCACCGTCCAGCACACGCAATGAACGCTCAACTTCAGCGGTGAAGTCAACGTGTCCCGGGGTGTCAATCAAGTTAATCCGGTGGTTGTCCCACATACAGGTCGTAGCCGCGGAAGTAATCGTGATGCCGCGTTCCTGTTCCTGTTCCATCCAGTCCATCGTGGCAGTGCCTTCATGCACCTCACCGATTTTGTAGTTAACGCCGCAATAATAAAGAATACGTTCTGATAAAGTGGTTTTGCCGGCATCAATGTGAGCCATAATGCCGATATTACGCACCATTTTCAGTGGTGTAGTTCTTCCTGGAGCTTCTGAATATTTCTTATCCTCTGACATATTTTTGCCTTTTACCAACGATAATGAGCGAAAGCCTTGTTAGCCTGCGCCATTTTAAAGGTATCATCACGTTTCTTAATCGCGGAACCTGTGTTTTCGAAAGCATCTAACAGTTCGCCTGCAAGAGCTTCCATCATAGTTTTACCCTTGCGTCCTTTGGCATAGCTGGTAATCCAGCGCATCGCCAAAGCCACCTGACGTTCATTGCTGACTTCAACCGGTACCTGGTAAGTGGCGCCACCGACACGGCGGCTCTTTACTTCAAGTTTCGGTTTGACATTTTCAAGCGCCTGCAGGAATACATCAAGTGCTTCCATACCAGTTTTTTTGGTCTTAATCGCTTCAAAAGCACCATAGACAATGTTCTGAGCAGTGGATTTTTTGCCACGGCTCATGATAGTGTTGATCAACCGGGCGACAAGTTCACTGTTGTACTTGACATCCGGAGTCAATTCGCGTTTCATCGCAGTACGTCTTCTCATAAATATATCCTTATACAAAGTTATGTTATTTAACAGCAAGACTGTCGGCATCATCTGATGACGACAGTCGTGAATCTGGAAAAATAAGCTGACTAAATCATGATTTTGGACGTTTCGCGCCGTATTTTGAACGGCTCTGTTTACGTTTATCCACGCCTAAGCTGTCAAGTGCACCGCGAACAACATGGTAACGAACGCCTGGCAGGTCACGGACACGACCGCCCTTTACCAGCACGACTGAGTGCTCCTGGAGGTTATGGCCTTCGCCGCCGATATACGCGGTTACTTCCTGACCATTGGTCAAGCGCACTCTGGCGATTTTGCGTAACGCCGAGTTTGGTTTCTTCGGTGTACGGGTAGTGACCTGAAGACAAACACCGCGGCGCTGCGGGCAACTGGTCAAGGCACGAGACTTGCTTTTCTTAATTTTTTTGCTCCGTCCGATACGAACGAGCTGATTAATTGTCGGCATAATTTTACCTGCTGTTTCAAACTATAATTATTTAAACTTTGTTTACAAAAACACACATCAAAGGCGATTAAAATACAACAAATTCCGTATTTTGCAACTCTCTTTAAGAAAAAAACTCACTTTTTTATAACTGTTATTGAATTTCTTCCGGGAGCAGTACTACTTCGGGAACGAAGCTGTCTTCTTCATCATCATTGCTATCTTGTTCCGCCTCGACATCCTTATCCGGGATTTCCAAGGCAATTTCTTCGCCGAGGTATTTGAGCGTGATGCTCTGCATCTTCTCAGTACCGGTGCCGGCAGGAATTAAATGTCCGGTGATAACATTTTCCTTAAATCCGAGCAGTTTATCGACTTTACCCATCGTCGCGGCTTCAGTCAGAATACGGGTAGTATCCTGGAATGAAGCGGCAGAAATAAAGCTCTCTGTTTCCAAAGATGCCTTAGTAATACCGAGCAGTACTGGTTCGGCTTCTGCTGGCTTTCCGCCTTTATCCACGGCTTTTTTATTTTCACGGATAAACTCAATACGGTCAATTTGTTCGCCACTCAGATATGAGGTGCTGCCGGGGTCTGTAATCTTGACTTTCTGCATCATCTGACGAATAATAATCTCGACGTGCTTGTCGTTGATTTCTACACCCTGACTGCGGTAAACGTGCTGAATCTGGTCAACCAAATAGCGCTGCAACTCATTTGGACCGCAAACTTCCAATAATGCCTGCGGTACAATTGCGCCGTTGGTCAGTTTTTGACCTTTTTTAACACGTTCGCCACGGCTTACTGTAATGTGCCTATTGCTCGGAATCGTATTATGTTCTTCGCGGACTCCAGTTTCAGGATCAACAATGGTTAATTGATGATATTTACTACTGCCGCCTTTTGCGCTCTTGCCAATTTCAATAATACCGTCAATTCGTGCAATTTCAGCACAATCTTTCGGCATTCTTGCTTCAAACAATTCAGAAATACGCGGCAAGCCCCCGGTAATATCTTTGTTTTTGGTGGTATGACGCGGAATACGTGCCAGTACATCACCAGCTTTAACCTTGCTTTTGTCTTTGGTCATAATCAGTGCACCAGACTGAAGTGTATGGTTCGCCAAAATCTCGCCTTCGGCATTTTTCAGCACTAACTGCGGATAGAGGTCTTCACTATGATCCGTAACAATTAATTCTTCGGTTTTACCACGAATATTGCGGTTATAGGTAACATCAACAATCAAATCATGGAATTCTACGGTGCCATCGCCTTCAGCGATAATCTGCATCTGGTTAGCATCCCATTTCGCGATTTTTTCATTGGCTTTAACTTTATCACCGGTTTGCTTTTCCAGAACCGCTCCCGGTTCCAGTTCAAAACGGTCAATTTCAGACTCTTTAATAGCATCCGGCCAGTAGTCATATTTGTCGTTATAGACGGTGAATAGAATGGCTGCTTCTTCCTGAGCTTTTTTCCTCGCCTCGCGTTCCCATTCTTTCGCCTTCTTTTCATCGTAAACAATGACTAAACCGTTCTTGTTGATTACAACGCATTCACCTTTCTGATTGGTGACAGAACGCACATTCTCGAGTTTTACTAATCCGGTGTTTCTGGCTGTAACTGTGTTACGCAGCGTTTTGGATGAGGCCGTACCGCCGATATGGAACGTTCTCATCGTCAATTGTGTACCGGGTTCGCCGATTGACTGTGCGGCAATAATACCGAGCGCATCGCCGATTTCTGCCAGTTTGTCGGTGGCAAGATTGCGGCCATAGCACTTGATACAAACACCGCGGATGCTTTCGCAGGTCAAGTTTGAACGAATCAACACTTTACCAATTCCGCAGATTTTGATGGTTTCGGCTATTTCAGATGTAAACTCTTCGTTGGCATGGATAATCATTCTACCGTCATCATAGCGCGGGTCACGCACGTCATGTGCGCTGAACCTGCCGACTAAACGGTCGCGCAGCGGCAGTAGAATTTCATCACCCTCGATAATGGTGCTCATCCAGATACCTTTGACAGTACCGCAGTCATCTTCGCGGCAGATAATATCCTGAGCAACGTCAACAAGCTTTCTGGTCATATAGCCAGAGTCAGCGGTCTTGAGCGCTGTATCTGCCAAACCCTTACGGGCACCGTGCGCGCTAATGAAGTATTCAAGCACGCTTAGACCTTCACGGAAGCTGGAGATAATCGGACGTTCAATAATATCGCCGGATGGTTTAGCCATTAATCCGCGCATCCCTGCCAGCTGTTTGATTTGGTCTTTGCTACCGCGGGCGCCTGAATCAAGCATGGCAAATACCGGATTGATTTCGCCGCCGCGTGAAAGATGCTCGAGTTGTTCATAAAGCTCATCTGCAACCTTGTCAGTAGTGCGTTTCCAAATATCAATGATATCATTGTGACGCTCAATCGCGGTAATTTTACCATCTTTAAAATCGTCAAATTTGTGTTTTACCTGTTTCATTGCATCTGCAACCAGAACGCCTTTCTTCTCCGGAACCACCAGATCGGCGATAGAAATGGAGAAGCCTGCAACCGTCGCATATTCATAACCCAGGTCTTTCAGCTTGTCAAGTAGTATAACGGTGAGCTCATGACCAACTTTGTTGTATGAGTCGCTAATCAGCTTGCCGAGCTCTTTTTTCTTGGCAACACTGTTGAAGAAGCCAAGTGACGGATCCCAAATCTCATTAAAAATACAACGTCCAGCAGTGGTCAGAATAAATTTGCTCTCTTTATCGCCCCACTGAGTTGCTGTACCATAATTTGGATTAGGTATTATTACCGCATCATGGATCTTGATAAATCCTGAATTCATCGCAAAAAGCACTTCAAAAATATCTGCATAGTGCTTTGCACGGTCTTTACCGTGCGGCTCAAATGTTAAGTAGTAAGCACCCAGTGTAATATCCTGCGTCGGCGATGTAATCGGTTTACCGTTCGCCGGCGAGAAAATATTATTGGGTGACAGCATCAACAGTTTTGTTTCCATCTGCGCCACGTTGGACAACGGCACATGTACCGCCATCTGGTCACCGTCAAAGTCCGCATTATAGGCGGTACAAACTAACGGATGAATACGAATCGCAGAACCCTCAATCAAGACCGGGTCGAATGCCTGAATACTCAGACGGTGCAGTGTCGGTGCGCGGTTAAGCATTACCGGATGACCCTTAGTAACTTTTTCTAGAATATCCCAAACCATTGGCTCGCCGCGTTCAATCATCTTCTTGGCGCCACGAACAGTTTGAGCGTGACCTTCGCCTTTAAGATAACGAATGATGAACGGTTCAAATAAGGTTAGTGCCATCTTTTTGGGCAAACCGCACTGCCAAAGCTTTAACTCCGGACCAACAACGATAACCGAACGGCCGGAATAGTCAACGCGTTTACCCAGCAGGTTCTGACGGAAACGTCCTTGTTTGCCTTTAAGCATATCGCTCAATGATTTGAGTGAACGGTTATTGGCGCCTGTGACGGCTCTGCCATGTCTGCCGTTATCGAGCAGAGCATCAACCGCTTCCTGCAGCATCCGTTTTTCATTACGAATAATTACTTCCGGAGTGCGCAGACTTAACAAATTCTTTAAACGGTTATTGCGGTTGATAACGCGCCGGTACAAGTCGTTCAAGTCAGAGGTGGCAAAACGCCCGCCTTCGAGTGGAACCAGTGGACGCAAATCGGGAGGAATAACCGGCAGTACCTTCAAAATCATCCATTCCGGACGGGAATTACTGCCAATAAATCCTTCAACTAAGCGCAACCGTTTAGATAATTTTTTACGGACGGCTTTATTTTTTGTTGACTTAAGTGATTCATCCAAATTTACCAATAACTGCGGCATATCAATTTTGCCGAGCAAAGTATGAATTGCCGGAGCACCCATATCTGCCATAAACGCATCGCCGTAGTCTTCTTTTGCTTGACGGTATTCCAACTCACTCATCACCTGACCAATTTTCAGCGGAGTATCGCCTGGTTCGGTAACGACCCAATCTTCATAGTAAATAACCCGTTCCAGCGATTTTGTGGTAATATCGAGCATTAGAGCAATACGGCTTGGCATACACTTGAAAAACCAAATGTGTGATACCGGCACTGCCAAATCAATATGAGCCATCCGCTCGCGTCTGACCTTGGCCTGGGTAACTTCTACCCCGCAGCGGTCGCACACCACTCCCTTGTGTTTCACCCGTTTGTATTTACCGCAATGGCATTCCCAGTCGCGGGTCGGTCCAAAGATCCGTTCACAAAACAAGCCGCCTTTTTCAGGTTTGAAACTGCGGTAATTAATGGTTTCAGGATTTTTTACTTCGCCGAAGCTCCAGGAACGGATGACTTCGGGTGAGGCGACATTAATTGCTATCGCACCAAAAGCGGTATTAGAGGTTTGCCCCAATAACTCTCTATAAGCATATGTATTATCAATCAAGGTTCATCCCTCCAGGTTATTTATTTTCCACGGGTTTCTTAACAGTTTTAATATCAAGCCCCAAGCTTTGCATTTCCTTCATTAACACGTTGAAGGATTCCGGGCGACCTGCTTCAAGGACATTTTGACCTTTTACGATGGATTCGTAAATACGGGCACGTCCTGTAGTGTCATCGCTCTTAACCGTCAGCATCTCCTGGAGATTGTTAGCCGCGCCATAAGCTTCGAGCGCCCACACTTCCATTTCTCCGAAACGCTGACCGCCGTGCTGTGCTTTACCGCCTAACGGCTGCTGGGTGACCAGCGAGTAAGGTCCAACTGAGCGTGCATGAATTTTGTTCGCAACCAAATGGTCAAGTTTCAGCATATAGATTTGTCCCACCATAATTCGCTGGTCAAATTTATTGCCGTTGCGTCCATCAAAGAGGTTTGTTTTACCGTCAAATTTGTAGTTGCCATCAGCATTTTTGCGGAAACCCCAGTGATAATCCACACCGTCGCGTTCTGCAACTTTCTGATTGGCATCAGCCATCGAGGAAATAATCTTTTCTTCAGTAATGCCGTCAAATACCGGTGTCGCAGCTTTAAAGCCGAGAAGTTTTGCCGCCCAGCCAAGGTGAGTTTCCAGCACCTGACCGATGTTCATACGGCTCGGTACGCCAAGCGGATTGAGAACTATATCAACCGGAGTGCCGTCTTCGAGAAATGGCATATCTTCGATAGGAACGATCTTTGCCACAATACCCTTGTTACCGTGTCTTCCGGCCATTTTGTCGCCAACCTGCAGTTTGCGTTTGCAGGCGACATAGACTTTGACTTTTTTGACTATTCCGGGATCGTTGCCGTCGCCGGACTCAAGCTTCTGAATATTTTCTTCGCGGTACTTCTCGGTATCCTCAAAGCGTTCTTCGAAGGTGGCGATAATATCCTGAATTGATTCTTTGAGCGGACATTCTTCCATCGTCCAACTGTTATATTTTGTGGACAACTTGAGAATAGCGCTCTCTGTTACTTTACGGTTTTGACTGATCAGCATCGTATTGGGTTTTGCCGCACTTGTATCAAAAATCGGATGCGGTAATTTTTGTCCCAGCATAATATCTTTCAGTTTGAAAGCAAGTTCGTCCACCAGTTCCTGGAAACGCTTCTTGTATTCATCCTTAGCCATCTTGATTTGACGGCGCAGCTCGGATTTGCTCATCGCTTGACGTGACGGATCTTTCGCATATTCAATACGCACATCCATCACGATGCCGCCTTTACCGCTGCCAACCAGCAGACTCGAATCCTTGACATCAGCTGCCTTTTCACCGAAAATTGCACGGAGCAGGCGCTCTTCCGGAGCCAGTTCCGTTTCACTTTTCGGGGTGATTTTACCTACGAGAATGTCGCCAGGTTTAACCTCAGCGCCAAGACGCACTACACCATTAGAAGCGAGATTGCGCAGTGCATCTTCACTTTGGTTTGGAATATCGCGGGTAATTTCTTCAGGACCCAGCTTGGTTTCACGGCTGGTAATTTCAAATTCATCAATATGAACGCTGGTATATACATCTTCTTTGACCAGACGTTCTGACACAACAATCGCGTCCTCAAAGTTATAACCGCACCAAGGCATAAATGCCACCAGAACGTTTTTACCCAGCGCCAGTTCGCCGTCTTCGGTCGAGGCGCCATCGGCAAGAACATCACCAGCTTTGATTTTTGTGCCGCGTGATACGATTGGACGCTGATTAATGCAGGTACCGGCGTTGCTGCGCAGGAACTTATTCAAAAGATATTTTACTGGAGCAGCGTCAGCAGTTTTGCCGACTGGTTTGCCATCGGTCGTCGTTATGATTTCGGCTGAAGAAACTTCCGCGACAATACCATCATTTTTCGCAACCACAACAGCGCGTGAATCGCGGGCAATTCTGGCTTCCAATCCAGTACCGACCAAAGGTGACTCAGTGGTCAACAGCGGTACTGCCTGGCGCTGCATGTTTGAGCCCATCAGTGCGCGGTTGGCGTCATCGTGTTCGAGGAACGGGATGATACCGGCGGCGGCACTGACCAATTGCTTGGGCGCCACGTCCATATATTGCACATCGCTGCGCGGATGTTCTTCGGATTCGCCTTTGAATCGTGACATCACGGTCTCATTGGCGAACTTGCTTTTGCTATCCAATGGCGCATTTGCCTGTGCGATAACAAAATGTTCTTCTTTATCTGCTGTAAGCAAATCAATCTGGTTGGTAACAACACCATTAATCACTTTCCGGTACGGAGTTTCGATGAAACCATAATCATTGATGCTCGCATAAAGCGACATTGAAGAAATCAAACCAATGTTTGGACCTTCAGGAGTTTCAATCGGGCAAATTCTGCCATAATGGCTGGAGTGCACGTCACGAACTTCAAATCCGGCACGTTCACGGCTCAATCCGCCTGGTCCGAGCGCGCTCAGTCTGCGTTTATTGGTCAATTCGCTTAGCGGATTGGTCTGATCCATAAACTGGGAGAGCTGGTTACGGGCAAAAAAGTCTCTAACAACTCCAGAAAATGCTTTCGGATTAATTAATTTGTTTGGAGTGAAGCTGGCTTCTTCGGCGCTCAGCAGCGTCATGCGTTCACGCACTAAACGCTCGGTGCGCAGCATTCCCATCCGGCAATGGTTTTGCAGCAGTTCGCCAACAGTTCTGACGCGGCGGCTGCCCAAATGGTCAATATCGTCAGCGTGACCACCAGTATTACGCAGAAATACTAAATGCTTGGTCGCCGCCATCAAATCTTCTTTCATCAGAGTACGCTCAGTTAATGGTAAATTCACCCCTAAACGTTCGTTGATTTTGTAACGGCCAACGACGCCGAGGTCATAACGGCGGATGTCAGAGAACAACCGTTTGATAAGCGCACGGGCATTGGCAACGTTTGGCGGATCACCAGGACGCATTCTTTTGTAAATTTCTTTTAACGCTTCATCAGCGTTGCGGGACGGGTCTTTGCTCAGGCATTTCAATAAATACTCATCGCCGCCGCAATTAACGACTTCTAGTTTAAGTTTGCTGAGTCCGGCGTCCTGCAGTTTTTTCAGAATATTTTCATTGAGTTTGGTCAATTCATTGACTTCAACAATATCATTTTGATTGACTACATCATCAATGGTGTAATAATTGGCTAAATCTTCTTTTTTCAGTAAATCACTAACATTCAATTTTTCAATTTTGAAAATTTGTTCGAGAATGTCGCGGTTGCTTTCATAGCCCACGGCCCGGAGGAACGTGGTTATTAAAAATTTCCGGCGGCGGCGGCGGCGGTCCAAATAAATGTAAATCAAATCGCTGCTGTCAAACTGGACTTCCATCCATGAGCCGCGGTCCGGAATAATCCGGTACGAATACAATGACCTGCCGGTTAAATGCCGGGTTTTTTCAAAACAGATACCAGGAGAACGGTGCAGCTGGCTGATAATTACCCGCTCCGCTCCATTTATAACAAAGGTGCCGCGTTCCGTCATTATCGGAATGTCACCCATATATACTTTTTCAGGAATTTCAACGTTATTTCTTTTAACTACAAAATCCACATACAGCGGCGAGCTGAACGTATTGCCATCCTTGATGCAATCTACTACAGAGTTTTTTGTCTCGCCTATATGATAGCCGGCAAACTCAATTACCGTCTGTTTGTCATAACTCTCAATCGGGAAGATTTCGTTAAAAACTTCCTGGAGTCCTTGATTTTTTCTCTCTCCGACAGGAATTTCCTGCTGAAGAAAAGCATTGTAAGAATTGATTTGAATGCCGATCAAATCGGGCACCTCCAAAACATCCTGTAAACGACCAAAATTAACGCGTTCTGACATAGTTCAACCTTCCAGGTTAAGTCCTACAACGGCGAATTGAAAACCACCCCCAATGGCAGTTTCCGTCCCATAATCATAAACCCTACACCATACTAATACTAAATCTTTAAAAAGCGAAAGAACGGCAGGAAACTTTCGCAAATTTCCCGCCGTTATCTAGATAAGATGCGTTACTTCAATTCAACCTGAGCACCGGCTCCTTCGAGCTGGGTCTTGATCTTTTGAGCTTCATCTTTGCTTACGGCTTCTTTCACAGCTTTCGGTGCGCCTTCAACGAGGTCCTTGGCTTCTTTCAGTCCGAGTCCGGTAATCGCACGGACTTCTTTGATGACGCCAATCTTGTTGTCGCCGAAAGATTTCAGGATAACGGTGAATTCAGTCTGTTCTTCAACTGCGGCAGCCGGAGCAGCAGCAGCAGGTGCAGCAGCCATAGCCATCGGCGCTGCGGCGCTTACGCCCAGACGTTCTTCCAACGCTTTGACGAGCTTAGAAAGTTCGAGGACAGAAAGTTTTTCGATGTAGGAAATGAATTCTTCCATCTGGGCGGATACTTCTACTTTAGCTTCTTCTGACATGATTAAATGCCTCCTGGGTTATGTTTAAATTGTGTAATTTTATCTCAAAATCAAGCTTGACTTTTTTCAAGCTTATCTTTGTAAGAGTTTAGTACGTTAATGATTGAAGCGGCCTTGGCATTGAGGACACAAACCAGATTTCTGGCCGGTGCCTGGAGCAATCCAAGCAGTTGCGCATAGATAACTTCTCTGGACGGCAGTGAAGCAATGGCTTTAACATCGGTATCAAGCAGCACCGCGCCTTCCAGATATCCGCCTTTGGCAGAAAGGAAAGCATTGGTTTTGTTGAAGTCCATGATTGTCTTGGCAACAATGCTCGGGTCACCCTTGCCAACTACCATCGCGGTGCTATCTTTAAGTTTGCATTTCGCTAGTGCAGGCAAAGCAGAGAGTTCAGCTGATTTCTGAATAATCGTATTCTTGATTACGTGGCATTTTGCGCCATTTTTTGCAATCTGACGGCGAAATTCAGAAAAGCTCTTGACGGTAAGACCCTTGTAGTTGACAAAATAGACAAACTCGGAATCTTTTAATAAGCCGCCAACAAAATTTACTACATGTGTCTTTTCACTTCTCATGATTCCTGCCTCACTAGTTCCTTGGTTTCGATTCTAATTCCGGGGCTCATGGTAAGGGAAATAGTGCAGCTGACCAGATAGGTGCCTTTGGCTGTCGCCGGTTTTGCCTTGCACACCGCATCAACAACCGCGTTAAGGTTCACCCTCAAATCTTCAACTGCAAATGATGATTTACCAATCGGGACGTGAATACACGCACCACGGTCGGCGCGGAATTCTACACGCCCGGCTTTAGCTTCCGCTACAGCACCGGCAACATCATCAGTAACAGTACCTGTCTTCGGATTCGGCATTAAACCGCGCGGACCAAGTGCTTTACCTAACGGACGAACAATTTTCATTGCGTCCGGAGTTGCAATCAGTACATCGAAGTCCATAAAGCCGCCCTTGATTTTTTCTACCAAATCTTCGGCTCCAACAAAATCAGCTCCTGCAGCTTTGGCCTGTTCGGCTTTAGCGCCATCGGCAACAACCGCCACTTTGACAGATTTACCAGTACCCTTGGGTAACGGTACTGCGCCGCGGACGGTCTGATCTGATTTTTTCGGGTCAACGCCAAGTTTGAACGCAACATCCACGGTTTCATCAAATTTGATGTGCGGCATTGATTTCAAAATTGCCAATGCTTCGTTTATCGGATACTTGCGCTGCCGTTCGAAGCGTTCCAACTGGGAGAGATATAATTTGCTTCTACGCATCTATCACCTCGATTCCCATACTACGTGCAGTTCCTTCAATAATGAGCAATGCCGCATTCTCATCCCTTGCATTAAGGTCGTCTTTTTTGGTCTTGACGATCTCTCTGAGTTGTGTTTTGGTCACCTTTCCGGCCATTTCGCCTTTGCCCGGGGTTTTTGACCCGGACGCCAAACCTGCCGCTTTTTTAATCAGCACGGATGCTGGCGGTGATTTGGTGATGAAGGTGAACGAGCGGTCTTGGTAAACCGTGATCACAACGGGGATGATCAATCCACTCTGTGCTTGAGTAGCGGCATTGAACTGCTTACAGAAATCCATGATATTGACTCCAGCCTGGCCAAGCGCCGGACCTATCGGTGGCGAGGGATTTGCAGCCCCGGCAGGAATCTGTAACCGGATTTCTCCTGTAACTTTTTTTGCCATAATGATCTCCTTTAATCGCCCGGTGGTGCGAACTGACAGGTATCCTTCCACCTGGACGTCAAAAATTTTATAAAGAAAGTACCAACCCGGCAATTACGCCCGGTCAACCTGCCAAAACTCCAATTCAACTGGTGTGGAGCGACCAAAAATCGCCACCATAAGTTTCAATTTGCCGCGCTCCGCGTCAACTTCCTGTACTGCGCCTTCAAAGTTTTCAAACGCGCCATCTCTTATTCTAACCATTTCGCCAATTTCAAAAGCGATTTTAGGTTTGACTTTTTCTTTAGTATCCGCACCGCTGCCGGAATGACCATAGATATCGGCCATCTCATCTGCAGTTAGCGGTAATGGCGTGGTGCCGCCGCCAAGGAATCCAATAACGCCCTGAACTTCACGCAGCAAATACCATGCTTTTTCGTCAATTTTTTTCGACTCGGCATCGTATAGATCCATTCGTACCAAAATATAACCAGGGAAAATTTTCCGTGTCGTCATGGTCTTTTTGCCTTGACGCACTTCCGAAACTTTTTCCGTAGGTATATATACTTCATGTATCGGACATTCCATATCCGAATTGATTAGTTTCTGAATTCTGTCTTTAACCCGATTTTCCTGTCCGGAAAGGGTTTGAATAACAAACCATTGCCCCTTGTTTACATCTTCATGCATAGTTGAGAAATTCCTTTAATGCTGAATCGTCACAGTGTTCCGGTAATGAAATTAATTACTATTCGTCCAACCTGGTCAACCAAAGCCACAAAACAAGATAGAATAACAATGGCTACTATCACCAGAATGGTTGATTCAAATAATTCTGATTTGCCCGGCCACGTACATTTATGAAGTTCAGCAATCGTATCCGAGATAAACTGCCTTACTCTGCTCATAAAACTGTTATTCATTATTTTATCATGCCTTATCTTTTCTTGCCTAATTTTAATGCTGAAAATCAAAATTTGGCAGGAGCGGAGAGACTCGAACTCTCGACCTGCGGTTTTGGAGACCGCTGCTCTAGCCAACTGAGCTACACTCCTGAGTCAAAATGCTTCAACTTAACGGGTTTCTTTATGCATCGTATGCTTGCGGTCAAACTTACAAAACTTTTTCTTCTCCAGCCGTTCAGGAGTATTCCGTTTCTCTTTTTTGGATGTATAGTTGCGGTTCTTGCATTCAGTACATTCAAATGTGATAATTTCTCTCGCCATAATTCACCAAGCTATTTAGCGTAATTATCCCGAACAACCATTTTATGGTCGTCCGGGACAACTATAGGTTAATTGTATATAATACTTATTTAATAATGTCAGATACACGACCGGAGGCAACGGTACGGCCACCTTCACGGATAGCGAAACGCAGGGTCTTTTCCATCGCAATCGGGGCAATCAATTCCACGTTGATCGTGGTTCTGTCGCCAGGCATTACCATCTCAACACCTTCTTCAAGCGTAATGATGCCGGTAACGTCGGTTGTACGGAAGTAGAACTGCGGACGGTAGTTGCCGAAGAACGGAGTATGACGGCCGCCTTCTTCTTTGGATAACACGTAAATTTCACCCTTGAAGTTAGTGTGCGGGGTGATAGTTTTCGGCTTAGCCAAAACTTGACCGCGTTCAACGTCATCTTTCTTGGTTCCGCGGACGAGGCAGCCAACGTTGTCGCCGGCACGGCCTTCATCGAGAAGCTTACGGAACATTTCAATACCGATAACGGTGGTTTTGGAATTCTTGTTCAAGCCGATAATTTCAATTTCATCATTGAGTTTGATAATTCCGCGCTCAATACGGCCGGTAACTACAGTTCCGCGACCTTCAATTGAGAATACGTCTTCAATCGGCATCAGGAACGGCTGGTCAATTTCACGGACAGGCTGAGGAATGTATTCATCAACCGCATCCATCAATTTCAGGATGTCCTGGCAGGCAGCATTGTTCGGATCACCTTCAGCTTCCGCTGCTTTCAGCGCTGAACCTTTGACGACCGGAATGTCATCGCCGGGATAATCATAAGCTGAAAGAAGTTCACGTACTTCCATTTCTACGAGTTCCAGCAATTCAGGATCGTCAACTGCGTCAACTTTATTCATAAATACTACAATTGCCGGTACGCCTACCTGGCGGGCCAACAATACGTGTTCACGTGTTTGCGCCATCGGACCATCAGTCGCAGCGATAACAAGAATCGCTCCGTCCATCTGAGCAGCACCAGTGATCATGTTTTTTACATAGTCAGCATGTCCCGGGCAGTCAACGTGTGCATAATGACGTTTTTCAGTTTCATACTCAACGTGCGCAGTGTTGATCGTGATACCACGTTCTCTTTCTTCCGGCGCATTGTCAATTTCATCGTAACGTTTTACTTGACCATGACCATATTTTTTAGCGAGGCACATGGTGATTGCTGCGGTAAGAGTTGTCTTGCCGTGGTCAACGTGACCGATAGTTCCGATGTTTACGTGCGGTTTTGTTCTTTCGAATTTTTCCTTAGCCATTACTATTGCCTCCTGGTAGATTATACCCGTTAGAGTTTTATGTTTTACTTTTTGGTTTAATCTTTATTTTTATATAAAGTTTTACTGACTACCTTAAGAATATTTGGAGCCCACAACCGGACTTGAACCGGTGACCTCATCCTTACCAAGGATGTGCTCTACCGACTGAGCTATGTGGGCACCGGACTACAATTCAGTAAAACCTAAGCTAAACTTATTGTACACAACTCTTCAACACCGATGCCTTATCACTCAGAAAAATGATAAGTGGTGCTCGAGGGGGGATTTGAACCCCCACGGATCGCTCCTCATGGACCTCAACCATGCGCGTCTGCCAATTCCGCCACCCGAGCGCTGATGCCTCTAGAGACATAAACAGAAGGATAATCTACACGAATATTCAGTTTTTGCAAACAGCTAATTAAACTTTTTTTTAAAATATTTTGAGCTAATTGCAAAATAATATTCGTTAGATTAATGCATCCGGCAATTACGCCATATCATATCCATGAGCATTAAAAATAACAAAGCAACTAAAAAGTTAGCACATTTGCACATTTTTGCAAATCGCATATCCAATAAATTATCAAAATGTTAAGATTTTTTATGGATAGTAATTCATAGAGTCAGTGAAGATTGCGATTCTTGCCAATAGTGATAACGTATAGCTTTTTGCGCTGTTTGTGTTTAAAAGGTCGTTTATTTTTTTCAAGACAATCCGACAGGCCTAATACACACAGAAAAAGGCTGCAGAAGGCTACAAGTTTAGTAACAATTGATAGTATTGCGGTTGCTCCGTAACAAAATCAGCGTGCATATCTCAGCGATTTTTATCCGAGCGTGGTTTGTGACCGTCTGTGATAAAATTGAGTTTTGATGAGGTCAATCATCATAGCTCGTAAAAGGAATCCTTTTCGATATGTTGCGCATATTTATTGAGCATGGCTTTCAATTTTCCGATGCCCAAGAACATCCAGTTGCAATCTCCGCGCCAAGTCATACGATGGACGGCAAAATCCCTTTGTTCGGCATCAATAAGTTCAAACTTTAGCACTGCTTGATATTGAAGCAGTTTTGACCAAACGTCCATAAGTTTTGTTTTAGGAATGCAATCGAATAAATCAAGGTTGGATAGATTTGGCATTGGAGCGGAATAAATCAGAATTTCGTTACCTTTTTTCTCGCATTTGATGAGTGCCGGCGCGGCCAACTTTACTGCGGTTTGTTGCGCCAGCTCGAATTCCTCGGGAAGGATCAGGCTTACCAATATTTTTCGACATGATACTTGTCCGTTGGGTGTTTCAACTAATTCAAATCCATCAGGCAATACTTCCAAGTCGTCTGCTGATTCTTTCTGTGAGCAGACAAAGCGGTCGCCACGTTTTCCAGTAACACGGCGGACATAATAAACATTGTCACGACAATTGATATAAGTGTACTTCATTGGACTATCCTTTGTCGTATTTTTTATAACAAATATTCCAACTGCAAAATCTATTCAAACAGCGCTTGTGAAATCAGATTATCAACTACACTTGCTATAGCCGCAGCTGAGGCACTTTAGACAATTTTCCTGCGAGATTAAGGTGCGTTGATTGCATTGTGAGCATACCATCATTCCATCGGCTTTGCTTGATGATTCACCTGCGCCTTTTTCACAATGTACGATTTTCTTTTTGTGGTCAATTATTCCGATTTTGTTTAAATGTTTTTCAATAGTCCGCCCAATATCTGCGGCGATGGACGGTACATAACCGCCGTCGGCGAAGTAACCGCCATTAGGATCATAAACACTTTTTAGTTCATCTACTAAAAAACATGGTTTGGGGTCATGGCGCAGCACCGCGGAGATTAACCGGGTCATTGCGACTATCCAGCTGAAATGCTGCAGGTTTTTGGTGTTAATGAATAATTCGTACGGGCGGCGTGAGCCGTCCTCCTGGATAACATCATTGATGGTTACATAAATCGCGTCGGGTGACAGCGGTGTTTTGATTTTGTAGGTAGTGCCTTCCAACTCCTGCGGGCGGGCAGTGATAACATTTATGTCCTGCGCTTTAATTTCCGGGGCTTTGCTTTTCGGCTCTTCTTTTCTTACCAGTACGCCGGTTATGTGTTCTGACGGACGGAAAGTTGTGCAGCCCTTTAATCCGGCTTCGTAGGCCTGCAGGTAGATATCTTTGAAATCATTGAACGGATAATCAGCCCGGACGTTGATGGTTTTTGAAATAGAGCTGTCCACCCAGCGCTGCAGCGCACTTTGAATACTGATATGCTCCTGCGGAGTCACCATGTCAGTGGTAACAAAAAAATCCGGCAGTTTACTCTCATCCAGCGCCGTTGAACCCAGATAGTCGCGATAAGCGCGGTAAGCGTAGTCATTTACTTCAACCTCGCTGACGTTGTTTTCATCGCCATTGCGGATTTTGCGGGTGTAGTGAAAAGCAAAAACCGGTTCAAGTCCGCTGGATACGTTTCCGGCCAGCAGGCTAATCGTTCCCGTCGGTGCAATCGAAGTCAGGTGGGAATTGCGCAGTCCGTACTTGCGGATAGACTTCTGCAGCGGCAGCGGCAATCCTTTTATAAATTTACTCTCCAGATATTTTGTGCCGTCAAATAGTGGAAACACACCTTTTTCCTGGCCAAGTTTGCAGCTGGCCTCGTAGGCAGCACAGGTAATTGTCTGCATAATTTTTTCGGCAAGCTGCGTGGAGGCTTCAGAACCATAACGGACACCCATAAAAATAAATAAATCCGCCAGCCCGGTAATACCTATACCCATCCGGCGTTTTGAGACAGCCTCGCGCTGCTGTTGTTCCAGCGGATATTTGCTGATATCAATAATATTATCGAGAAAACGCACTGCCGTCGCCGTCAGCGCAGCAATGCCGTCAAAATCCACCGCTGATTTCTTGGTGAACGGGTGCAGCACAAAACGGGTAAGATTGACCGAACCCAGCAGGCAGGCGCCGTACGGCGGCAACGGTTGTTCGCCGCATGGATTGGTCGCGCAAATATCTTCGCAATAGTGCAAATTATTCATTTCGTTAATGCGGTCAATCAAAATAAAGCCTGGCTCCGCAAAATCATAGGTGGAACGCATAATCATATCCCATAACTCAACTGCGTGCACGGTCTTGTGCACCTTGCCATTGAATACCAGCTCCCAATCCTCGTGATTTTTGACCGCGCTAATAAATTTATCAGTGATTGCAACGGAAAGATTGAACATCTGCATCGCCGCGTTTTTTCGTTTTGCAGCGATAAATTCTTCAATATCGGGGTGGTCGCAGCGCATTACCCCCATTTGTGCTCCGCGCCGCTGGCCAGCGCTCATTATGGTGCGGCAGGTAGAATCCAGCACCTGCATGAAGCTTACCGGACCTGAGGACTCCGCATCACAACCCATAATCTGTGAACCGCGCGGACGCAGTGTAGAAAAATCAAAACCGACACCGCCCCCAAATTTCTGTGTTATTGCCGCGTCTTTAACTGTATCAAAAATACCCTCGATGGAGTCTTCAATTTTATTCATTACATAACAGTTGAACATTGTTACTTCTTTGCGTCCGGTGCCGGCATTGGCGACAATTCTGCCGCCTGGTAAAAAACGGAAATCTTCCAGAATACTGTAGAATTTGCTTTGCCACGCCGCTTTGTTAGTCTCATTGACAGCCGCGGCTTTGGCGATGCGCCGCCACATTGCTTCATAGTTGTCGTCGGCTTTGGCGGTACCATCACCGCGGTAGCGGTATTTACGGTTCCAAATATCCAGTCCAATATCGTGATGGCAGTCGCCGGCGGTCTCTTTTTTTGTCTTAGTCATTTTTTCTCTTTTTTGTTTAGAATAGCTCAATAATGTAATCAACGCAGGAAAACTCCCTGAATCAGCAGTAAAATTTTGGTTTTACGTGCCGCTTTGAGAGGCTTTCAACCAATAGCGGAAATTTCAAAATCCATTTAGATATGGTAGAGTTAATTTCAAAACTACAGTTCAAAATAGTTTTGCAATTAGCTCGGTAATTCTGAAAATATTTTTTCTTAAAACTTATGAGGAAATTACTTTTAAAATTCGCAGACACAATATTTATATCCGAAGGCGACAGTCCACTTTACGGAAGAGTTTGTCCAGTCGGCGCTGCCGGCAGCTAAAATCTTCACAGTTTCAAGATTCCGATAATCAATTTTAGAATATAATCATTAATAAATTATCTGCAAACCTTTCTCTGAATAATTTTATCTTAAATTTTTTTAACGCGGATATTACCGTTTTTTTGTTATCCGGTGATTCGGCTATTTTTGGCAATAATTGACTAAACTTTACGGTTGAAATTCGCGGTTTATGATGTTTTTCGATACAATATTAAAAAAAATGGCTAGATTTAATATAAAAATTTGACGAAATGACTTGCATAAACAATTTTTGCAATTAGTTTAAAGTGTCGGGTTTTAAAATTTAGTAATCGTATTTAAGTGTATTAATCTATAACAGCAGAGAGGTCGATCATGAAGAAAATGTTATTGATGGCTGCGTCAGTGGTTATCATGACTGTCGGTTTCGGCGCAAAAGCCGAAGGCGTAGTGGACAAGGTTTGTTTGTACATCCCAAATCGTATAATTGATGCGTTTGACACGTTCAGCTGCAATATCGGATTTGGTCCGGTTGCCAGAGCTGAATTGCGCGGTACCCGTGCGGTACAGGGCGGAGCTGGTGTCGGCGCATCTGCAAAAGTAATTAAAGATTACAACCGTCAATACGGCGCGTGTTTGCAGAACGGCTGGGACTGGAGTTTTATCTGTGTCGCTGCAGAAGATATTGAACGCAAGCCGACCACCCGCTGGGTTAAAGAATATTGGGAGCATGCTGTTGGATTCCCGGATCCTTCCTCCAGAATTTATAACTTCCACACCGGCGCCAGAGATTATTGGGAATTAGGCGCATCTCTAGCATTATTCGTCGAGGCCGATATCGCCTTGCATCCGGTAGATTTAGCGGATTTCGTCACCGGGTTCTTGTTCATTGACTTGAAGGGTGATGATTTAACCTTCGAAGATTTTGAATAAATTCTGTTGCTGAATTTTATTGGAAAGCGGGCATGGCATTTTGTACTGTCCGCTTTTTTTATTGAAAAAAATGAAATATGACTGACAAATCACAATTCTCCTGCGTGCGGTGCGGCAACTGCTGCCGTTGGCAGGGGTATGTCCGGGTCTCTGATGATGAAGTAGCGGCAATCGCCAATCTCTTGAAGCTTTCAGTCCCTGATTTTACCGCCGATTTTACGATTGTTACCGATGATCGAACCGGCTTGTCGCTGCGCGAACAGGATGATGGCAGTTGCGTTTTTTTTACAGATTCTCCGCCTGCCTGCAAAATTCAGGCAGTTAAACCAAAGCAGTGCAAAACTTTTCCGTTTGAGTGGAATTTTGACGGCTGGGAAGAAGAATGCCATGGGTCATCTCTGTTCATTAAAAACACCCAATAGTTGTATTTAGTGATTTAGTTCGGAAATCTTAACAATAAGGTAATGAAATATGATACTGAAGAACATGCTCGAAAAAATCCAAAAGAATGAAGCCAAAATTGGCGTAGTCGGATTAGGTTATGTCGGACTGCCGCTGATTATGGAATTTAACCGCGCCGGATTTCCCACCCTCGGCTTGGATATCGACGAACGCAAAATCGACAATCTGAAAGCCGGCAAAACTTATATTCGGCATATCGACTCTGAACGAATTGTTGAAATGAATAAAACCGGGCGTTTCGATGTTACTGCTGATTTTTCGCGCAGCGCTGAATGCGATGCCATAATTATTTGTGTCCCGACACCATTGACCCATCACCGCGAACCTGATATGAGCTACATCGTTTCCACCGCTGAAGCCTTAGCCCCCTATGTCCGCCGCGGTCAGCTCTTTTCTCTAGAGTCAACAACTTATCCCGGCACAACTACCGAGGTGCTGGTCCCGGCATTGGAAAAAATTACCGGATTGCGTGCAGGTCCCGATTTTTTTGTGGCATTTTCTCCTGAACGCGAGGACCCCAGCAATAAAAATTTTTCCACTTCTACTATTCCGAAAGTGGTTGGCGGAATTGACCCGGCCAGCTTGGAAGTGGCGTGTGCAATGTATAATAAAATCATTTGCCGTACTGTACCAGTCTCTTCCACCGAAGCCGCCGAAGCTACCAAACTCATGGAAAATATCTTCCGCTGTGTCAACATTGCCCTCGTTAATGAGTTGAAAGTCGTGTTTGGCAAAATGAATATTGATATTTGGGAGGTCATCGAAGCAGCTAAAACCAAACCATTTGGATTCATGCCGTTTTATCCCGGTCCCGGACTGGGTGGCCACTGTATCCCGATTGACCCGTTCTATCTTACCTGGAAAGCGCGGGAATTCGATTGCACCACCAGGTTTATTGAACTGGCGGGAGAAATTAATACTTTGATGCCATATCACGTTGTACAGCAAACCATCGAAATTATGAATCAGCATAGTCTGGTGATTAAGAACAGTAAAATTCTCCTGTTGGGATTGGCATATAAGAAAAATGTTGATGACCCAAGAGAGTCTCCAACTTTCAAACTATGGCAGCTGTTTGAAGCTAAAGGCGCCAAAGTTGATTATCATGACCCGTTCTGCCCGGTCGCGCCGCAGATGCGCGAATATCCTCAATATGCCGGCATCACCAGTACACCCCTTGAAGATGCGCCTAACTATGATCTCGTGCTTATTTCTACCGCCCATGACTGTATCGATTATCACAAACTCGCTAAAGATGCTAAACTGGTGATTGATACTAGAAACGCTATGCCGGCAGCAGTTAACGTCTTTAAGGTATAATTCAATTCGACGGAATGGCGGAGGAAATCGTCAATGGCTACTGATGTAAATCATTCTTTACCGCGGTTCGGCGTACTGCTGGTCGTCTCCGGTCCCAGCGGCGCCGGCAAGTCCTCCATTTGCGCCCGCGTCCGCAAAGAGATGCCGGAATTGCGGTTTTCAGTATCATGCACCACCCGGCAGCCGCGTAAAGGCGAGCAGCACGGCAAAGAGTATTATTTTATTACCCGCAATGAATTTGAACAAAAAATCGCACAGAATGAATTTGTTGAATATGCCGAAGTCTTTGGCAATTTCTATGGTACTCTCAAAAGTGAAGTCATCAAGTGGATAGAGCAGGGCGATGACGTATTTCTGGATATTGATATTCAAGGTGCAATTCAGATTAAACAAGCCGCCGCGCAAAATGAACTGTTGCGCAAATGCGCCCAGTCCATTTTTATCGTTCCGCCAAATCTGCAGGAACTTGAACGCCGTCTGCGCGGCCGCAACTCCGACTCTGAAGAACAAATTCAGCAGCGTTTGGCCAAAGCCGGATATGAAATTGGCTTCTGGCGCGAATATGATTTCGTCCTGGTCAATGACAATCTGGAAACCGCTGCCGCTGAAATGAAATCTTTGATCGCTATGACTAGAAAAGCAACGCTGCGAATAAAGGAGGGTTGGTTCCATGAATGAGAAGCATTGTATCGTGCTCGGTATTACCGGTTGTATCGCCGCTTACAAGGGCGCAGATTTGTGCAGTCAATTGACTCAGCTCGGCTTCGACGTCCATGTAATTATGACTGAGTCAGCAGCCAAATTAGTAACACCGCAGACTTTCCTCACCCTTTCACGCAATCCGGTTACCACCTCGCTGTGGAATATTCAGGACTGGCGGCCGGAGCACATTGCCCTCGCTGAACGCGCCAAACTGCTGGTAATCGCGCCTTGCACCGCCAATGTCATTGGCAAAATCGCCAATGGTATCGCCGATGACGCCCTCACTACTTTCGCCTTGGCTCACACCGAAAACATTATTATTGCACCCGGAATGAATCCCAAAATGTGGAGCAATCCCGCTGTCCAAAATAACGTCAAAAACCTGCGTTCACGCGGCGTAATCATCGTCGGCCCGGCGAGCGGGCATGTCGCCTGCGGTAACGACGGCACCGGCAGGATGTCTGACGTCGCGGATATCCTCAAAGCTATTAAGAAAACGCTGAAATAATTCCTGCAACTGC
>CAZITV010000004.1:0-45945 GCA_964542255.1 uncultured Victivallaceae bacterium | reverse complement strand
TTGGTCAATCAATGATTGCAAATTGGTATAAAATCCCCCGTCTTCAGGCCGCGCCTCAATGGTTGTGCTGAAACAAATGAAAATTGACCACATTACTGACGGCTGTGCCAACGCAGCTGTCAGCGTGATTTGGTGATTATTGTTGGCAAATTTCCGCGATGATTTCGCGGTCGTCAAAGTGGATGGATTGACCATTTTGTTCTTGATAAGTTTCGTGACCTTTGCCGGCAACGAGAACGATGTCGCCGGGTTGTGCCGTGGCCGCTGCGGACAAAATTGCTTTTTTTCGGTCTGGCTCTTCAATAAGATTTGTTCCTGTAGGGATTCCTGCTCTTACTTCGCGAATAATTTTGATTGGGTCTTCTGAACGCGGGTTATCGCTGGTAACGATGACGACATCAGAGAAATTCGCGGCGGCGGCACCCATGCGCGGGCGTTTGGTGCGGTCGCGGTCTCCGCCGCAGCCGAAAACGGTAATAATGCGTTTTGCCGCGATAGTTTTCAGGATGGTGAGGACTTTAACCAGTGCATCATCGGTGTGGGCGTAATCAACAAAGTAGATGACACCGTTTGGAGCAATAAATTGCTGCAGTCTGCCAGGCACCGCCAGCGGCTGGGACAGAGCGTCGAGAATAGTGCCGGGGGGAATTCCATAAGCATAAGCCGCGGCAAAAGCGCCGGTAATATTGCTAACGTTATGCTCGCCGATTAAGTTGGTGCAGACTGGATAATGAGTGCCGTCAAGACAGAGTTCAAAGTTGGTTCTATCATGACCTAATCTAAGATTATCGATATGGCAGCGTGCCTTTATGTGTTTGCCGAATGAAATGACGGAACTGCCTGAGTATTCACTCAATAGGCGTTGTCCATATTCGTCATCGGCGTTAATCACCATTGCCGCTTCAGGTTTGAGGTATTCTTCAAAAAGAATCTTTTTGGCCTGGAAATAATTTTCCATATTTAAGTGGTAATCGAGGTGGTCACCGGAGAGATTGGTAAAAATGGCGGTTTGAAATTTGGCGCTGCCGGGACGGTGCTGCGCCAGACCATGACTGGAAACCTCCATTACTGCATCCGAGCAATGATTGTCTTTCATTTTGCGGAATAAGGTAATCAATTCTCCGGCGGAAGGGGTAGTACGTGACGCGGATTGCTCAATTTTGCCGTCATAATATTTGACGGTGCTGATCAGTCCGCAGTGTTTTTCGGCGGCAGTCAGGATTTTTTCGAGGATGAACGCGGTGGTGGTTTTGCCTTTAGTGCCGGTGATGCCGTGCAGCGATAAACCGTCAGCTGGAAAATCCAGGAAGCATTCCATTGCCAGAGCGTAAGCATAATACGCATCACTGACCTGCAAATAATTGATGCCCGGACTATAGGCTGATAATGGTGACGTGTGAATGACGGTTGTTGCGCCATGTTTAATGGCCGTAGTTATAAATTGATGTCCGTCATTGGCAGCCCCGGCAATTGCCACGAAAATAAAATCTTTCGCAGCCATGCGTGAATCATTAGTAACGCCGGCAATATTGGTATCAATACACAAAATTTGGCGAACAATAATTTTGTTAAGATTGGCAATATATGCGGTAAGTGCTTTCATAATACGGGTTCGATGGTTTCGAGATGCATGCCGCGTGAACCTTTGAGGAAAACCGTTGTGCCCGGCTTTAGCAGCGGCATTAGCTGTTGTTTTGCCGCGTTGGAATCGGCGCAGACAATTATGTCTTGCCGTGATTTTAGCTCTTTTGCCGCGGTTGACATTTGTTTGCCAATCAGACAAATTACCGCGTTAGGAAAGGTGTAGGCTGCGGTTTTGATAACGCGGCAGTGTTCGGCGGCGGAACTTTCGCCCAATTCCAGCATATCACCAAGCACCAGCACTAATTTTTCTGGTTCGGCGAATTCTGCGAGCCAGGCAATGGCGGCAATCATGCTGCCCGGATTGGCGTTGTAGGCGTCATTTATCCAGGTGATACCGTTAATTTCGCTGATTTTCATGCGCATTCCCGGCAGCGTGCAGCTGGTCAGTCCGGCGGCAATTGCATCAATACTGATTCCGAGTGCGACTGCAGCGGCAGCGGCGGCGGCAGCGTTTAATGCCTGGTGCGCACCGGAAAGCTTCCAATCAATTACTTGAGCGGTTGGGTGGTTTGGAATTGATAATTTTATGGTGCTGCCGTGGAGTTTTCCGCCAAGATAATCAACTTTGACATCTGCGGAAGATTTTCCGAATCTAAGCTGCCGAAACTTTCCGGCAGCATTTTCCAATATATCCATGCCGGGGCATGATTCAGGAATAACCGCAATGCCGTCTTGATGCAGTCCTGAAAAAATCTTTGATTTTTCCCGGGCAACGCCGTTTAAATCTCCCAAAAATTCTAAATGACATGGTCCGATGGACGCGACCACCGCAATATCAGGTTCGGCACAGCAGCTTAAAGGTTCGATTTCACCGTGATGGTTAGTGCCCATTTCAATGACCGCATAAAGATGACCGGAATTCAGCATTAATAAGTTTTGCGCAACGCCGATTTGATTATTGGTATTGCCAATAGTGGCGTGCACGGCATCAATGCCGGCAGAGGCAATCAAAATGGATCGGATAATTTCTTTGACGCTGGTTTTGCCCATACTGCCGGTGACGGCAATGGTTTTGATGTTAAGCCTGCGTTTATGATGCCGGGCCAGATGTTGAAGTGCGGTGACGGTATCAGGAACGACTAATACTGGAATATCCCACAGAGGATTAATTTTATCAATTGCCGCTTGATTGATGCAAAGCGCTGCTGCCCCGGAGTTCACGACATCCGTCAAAAAATTATGCGCGTCAAATTTTTCTCCGGCCAATGCCAGAAACAGTGCTCCGCGGCAATCCTCTCTGGAGTCGGTTTTGATGCCGGATACGATTAATGACGGAGATATTTTGCGGTGCCAATCGCCGCCTGTGGCAAATTGTAATTCATCAAGCGTAAACTGAGTCATAGTCATTTCATTATTGAGTCAAAATATTCAATGGTTGGTTTTAATCCATCACGCAATTTGACGGTTGGCTTCCATCCAAGCGTTTCAGTTGCTTTGGTGATATCCGGTTTGCGTTTTGCCGGGTCGTCTTCCGGCAGCGGTCTGAAAACCAGTTTCGATTTTGAGCCGGTCATATCAATAATCAACTGCGCCAGTTCCAGCATAGTAAATTCACCCGGATTGCCCAAGTTAATCGGACCGGTAACCTCTTTCGGCGTTGCCATCATCCGCACTAACCCTTCAACCAAATCTGAAACATAGCAAAAACTGCGGGTTTGTGAGCCGTCACCATAAATGGTGATGGCTTTATTTGCCAGCGCTTGAGTGATAAAATTGCTGACGACACGCCCGTCATCCGGCAGCATCCGCGGCCCGTAAGTGTTGAAAATCCGCACTACCTTGATTTGAACGCCGGCTTGGCGGTTGTAGTCAAAAAACAATGTTTCAGCACAGCGTTTGCCTTCGTCATAACAACTGCGCAGACCGTTGCAGTTGACGTTGCCCCAGTAACTCTCTTTTTGCGGGTGTTCCAGAGGGTTGCCGTAAACTTCTGAAGTTGAGGACTGGAGAATCGGCACTTTGAGCCGCTGTGCGATGCCGAGCATATTAATCGCTCCCATAACACAGGTTTTGGTGGTGTGAATCGGATTGTTTTGATAATGTATTGGTGATGCCGGACAGGCAAGATTGTAAATTGCGTTAACCTCCAGATAGAGCGGTATAGTAATATCGTGACGGATCAGTTCAAAATTTGGATGAGGAAGCAAATGGCGGATATTATCTTTTGACCCGGTATAGAAATTATCCACGCAAATTACATCATGACCATCGTTCAGCAAGCGTTCGCAGAGATGTGAACCGATAAAACCGCCGCCGCCGGTAACTAAAATAGCTTTTTTGCTCATGGTTATTTCCTGGAAATTAGTCGTTGATATTTAAAATTACTTTGACTTTATCAGCGCGGAATACCACCCGGATGGTGGAGGCCTCATCAATCCAGTAAATCCACGTGCTATTGTCCAGCGTGGGAGTGCGGAACACCGGCGGTTTGCCATACGCCAGCAGCACCTCTTTTCTGGTCATACCGGGAGTGACAATGCCTTTTTCGATTTTGCTGACGACTTCCGGGGCGATGCCTTTAATCAATTCATTTTTATCCTGGATTGAGATAATTTGCCGCATAAACGACTGCATTGGTTCCATCATCAACTGCCGGTCATAGTTAATCCGGTATTCAATACCCTGCGTGTCTTTAAAAATTAGCCGGTACTGATTTGCTGTTGTGACTTCAATTGGGGTACCGAAGGGAATGAATTTGCCGTTTTGAATATTCTTGCAGGAAATATCGTCAGGATTCTGATACCAGAGATTGCATTTGGTGTATAATTTACTGCCGAGCGGCTGCTGCAGCACTTCTGATACCTGCAAATCACGGGCGCAGCCAAATAATACTGTAAATATAGCAGCAACCAACATCAGAATAATTTGTTTAAACATGAAAGTTCCTAATAATTTTATTTATTTACCATTGGCGGCAACAAAGTTAACCGCATTACGGAAAAATACTACTCCTTCGCCCTCATCCGGCAATTTTCCGGTCAATTTATCCAGCGTCCAAGTGGGGGAGTTAAATGGCGACAAGAACGCTTCCGGGTGCGGCATCAGGCCGAATAATCGACCCGTTTCATCGCAAATTCCGGCGATAGAATTGAGCGAACCGTTAGGCAACGCTGGAAAATCCGTGGCAACGCTGCCATTGGAATTGGCATAACGCAGCGCTACTAAATTTTTACTTTCAATTTCTGCCATGGTTTGCTCGTCGGCGACGAATTTACCTTCGCCGTGGCGAATGGGTAACCGCACCGTAGTGATACCGCGCGTAAAAATACACGGGGAAGAGGGGTTCGCGACTAAATTACACCAGTCATCCCGGAAAGTACCGCAATCATTGTGCGCCAATGCCGCCTGCTGGGTAAAATATTTACCGTTCAGCGCCGGAACCATTCCCAGCCGTGATAAGGTTTGAAACCCGTTGCAGATGCCAATAACAAGCTTTCCATCACTGATAAACTGTTCCAACTGACCACGCAGACGAAATTTTACCCGGTTGGCAAAGATGGTTCCTGCGCCGAGATGGTCGCCGAATGAAAATCCGCCAATAAAAGCGAGAATGTGAAACTCTTTCAACTCGCGTTTGCCGCTAAGTAAATCGTTTAAATGCACCAACTCCGGCACTGCGCCGCAGTAACGGAAAGCGGTCGCAGTCTCTTTTTCGCAATTCAAACCGAAACCGGTAATGATTAATACTTTAATATCCGACGTTTCCATAACCATCCTGTTTATAATATCTTATTTCTTGACTACTAAAATTAGCGTGATTCTGTTGAAAATCAACCGCAAAGAGTTGGTTTTACAGTAAAAACTATCTTAACCCCAGCACATCCTGCATATCATAAAGACCGGCTTTGGCGGAATAAAGAAATCTGGCGGCGCGGAGCGCTCCTTTGGCGAAGGTGTCGCGGCTGGACGCTTTGTGAGTCAATTCCACGCGTTCTCCGCCAGTGGCAAAAATTACAGTGTGGTCGCCGACTACATCACCGCCGCGTACCGCGTGCATACCAATTTCTTTTCTAGTTCTGGCACCGGTAATGCCATCTCTGCCGTGGACGACTACATCGCTGTAGTTGGAATCTTTGGCTGCAGCGATAATTTCTCCAAGTCTGACGGCAGTGCCGCTGGGAGCATCTTTTTTCTGATTATGGTGCATTTCCACGATTTCGATATCATATTCATCACCAAGAACTTGTGTAACTTTGCCGGCAATGTGAAACAGTAAGTTTACACCGATGCTCATATTGGGTGCCAAGACGATTTTACCGCCTTTTGCCGTCAGTTCCTGCAATTTCATTTTATCGGACTCAGGTAATGCTGTGGTGCCGATAACAACTGACACACCCGAGTCAACCGCGCACTGACTATCAGCAACCACTGAGCCGGTGCTGAAATTAATAACGGCATCGGCATTGGCGAGCAGAGGCTTTAACTCTGAGGTAATTTTTATGCCGCATTCTTTGCAGCCAGCAAGTATTCCTGCATCGGTGCCGATAGTGGGATTGCCCGCTGCTTCGACTGCTCCGACTAGTTCCAAATCGTTTGACTCAAGAGTATTTGCGACTAATCTTCTTCCCATGCGGCCGGCGGCACCGATAATAACAATTCTAATCATTGCTGCTCCTAATTATAGAGATAAATATTGAGAGGCGCGTTATAAATAATCTAGAACGCCTCAGTAGTATATTGAACCATTTTTTGTGCCGCATCCCGGCAAGCCATCATGATGCCGCGCTGTTTATTGGTCTCCTGGTCTGCCTGAACTTGATAGTTGGCAGAGCCTTCGACGACACGTTTTTCCACCAGGGCATCTTTGCGCCCGGGCAGGATTACCGAATATTCGGCTTTTATTGTAAGTTTCCACTCCGCCGGCCGGTAAGTTTGGTTGCCATTATAGGTCTGATCCATCACTTCCTGACTGGTTAGTTCAAGAATTTTTGCATAAAGTATGCAGTCGGCGCTGTTTAAATCTTTGATTTTCAGAGAGCCGTCAAACATAAATTGGTCGCAAAGCATTCCGCGCATTTGTGCCGAGGCGTTGTATGCGGTGGTTTCGTTGATGACCGGCGCAATGGCGATGGTTTTAATCTGCGGATGTGCGACATTCCCCAATTTATAGTTACAGCCGGCAAGGGCAACTGCCATCACAAGGGCGATACCGGACAGCAGCAAAAATTTTATTTTCATTAGTATTGAACTCCAGGCTTAATATTATCTTTCTTAACATCGTCCTTGTTGCCAAGGCCCAAATCTTTTATAGGCAGCAACCATTTGCCGTTGCTGTTTTCCGGAACAACCAGCGTATCTGATGCTTCCTGAGGTAACGGAATCTCGCGATATTTCTGTTCGCGGCTCTGGATTTCCGGGCGAAAACCTTCTGGAACATAAGTCTTGTCAATTTTAGTTAGCATGTCTTCGGATTTATCGGCGGCGAGCGAGTCTGGATAGAGTTTCATCACATCACTCAGATATCGTTCTGCAGGTTCATTACGACCAATTCGATGGTAAAAACTGGCAATACCGTAGAGCCGTTGCGCATTGATATCTTTGGTTTTTAATAAACATTTCCGCACCCAGTCGCATTCCGGCGCATCGGGGTATTTGGTCAAAAAGGTATTCAGCACCGTTACCGCTTCGCGGTTGTATTTGCCATCGCCATCGCCTTTTTGTGAAAGTTGATACAGCGCGTTGCATAGTTCTAAGTAGGCGTATTTACAGGCGGGCGAATCCGGATGTTGTTTAATAATTTCACGCAGATATTCCAGAGCTTTGTCAATTTTACGGTTTTCAATCAGCAATACTGCCACCCGCAGTTTTGACATTGGCGCAAAATGAGCATAGGGCGCATGTTTTAGCGCTTTTTCATATATTTCAATTGAACGGTCTGGCCCGCGGAGCCATGGTACCCAGCGAAATGCCCAAAATTCCGGGTCCCTGTATCCGGTATAGTATTCATCGCCAATTTCATATTCACGCTCAACCATTGGCACAAAATCAATTTGAGCTGGATAACCGTTAATCAGCTTTTCAATGCACTCAAATTCTTTGAAGTACATTTTTTCAGCGCGGTAACTGCGGGCCGCTTCTTTGACGGAATCTGCCTTCATCGCGGCAGTGTCGGCATAAAGCTCAGCGTCAAGAAATTTTTTGGCGGCACTGTAATAATTGCCTTTGGCATACAACTCCAGACCTTCTTTATAGGATATGCTAGCCTCGCTATCGGAGGCAGAAGCCCGCGTTACGGCAATCAAGCTGAATGCCGCAATCATCATCAGAACGCCATAATTGTAACAATATTTCATTTAAATCTTTATATCTGCTGCTTTAATTTTAAATAGTAATTTAAAATTTATCTTATTAACTAACAATTTACTGAAAAAACTTCAGATTAATTTAATTCAATTCACGTAAATTCCAAATCAGTAAAGAATAATATCAAAGGCTAAATGCGAAACCTGTTGAAAAATTCGCATATATTGCAGTTTAGAACAACGAGATGCGCGGCCTTGCACTACATTCGGATTGATATTAATCCAAACCGCAATTGCGCTGTCGGACAAAAATTTCAAGAACCGCATTTGCAATCAGCTCTTTAAAAAAGTAAAAAAGAGGCTATTTTATTACGCTGTTGAGAATAACCATTTAGCCGCAGCGCATTAACAAAGCAACTTTAAGGCGTATTTAGGGATAAAATTTATGGCAGAAATCGTAAACACGGACAATTATTATATGCGGGCCGCAATTTTGCAGGCAGAGCAAGGCTTTGGCCGCACTAGTCCAAACCCGCTGGTAGGCGCAGTAATTGTAAAAAATTCGCAAATCATTGGTGCAGGATTTCATGCTCAGGCAGGCAAGCCACACGCAGAAATAAATGCGTTAAATAATTGTACTGAATTGCCGGGAGATGCGGAATTATTTGTGACAATGGAACCATGCTGTACATACGGTAGAACCCCGCCTTGTACCGATGCGATAATTCAAGCAGGAATCCGCAGAGTTTGTATCGGCTCCATAGACCCCAATCCAGCTCATGCCGGCAGGGGGGTGGAAATATTGCGCGATGCCGGAATCGAAGTCCAGACCGGTGTTGAAAAAGATGTTTGTGACTCTATGAATAGTGCATTCTTTAAATGGATAACTACTAAATCACCTTACGTAATCCTAAAAATGGCCGCAACTTTGGATGGCAAAATCGCTACCGCAGCAGGTCAATCAAAGTGGATAACCGGAGAAGCGGCACGACAGCGGGTACAACGACTCCGGCAATGGGCAGACGCCATTATGATTGGCGGTAATACCGCACGAATTGACCATCCGGCTTTGACGGTGCGGGATATTGCAGATTGGCGTCAACCGCGTCGAATTATCGTATCACAGACGCTGACCGCGGCGGATGTGGCGGTTCTACTGCCACTCGGTGTTATTCCCGAAGTGGTGTCACCTGCTGCTGATAAGGAATGGCGGCAGTTGATGTTAGGATTAGGTGCAGAAAATGTAACAGCGCTATTGATCGAAGGAGGCGGAGAATTGGCCGCTGCAGTGCTTAATGCCGGGGTCGTTGATTTGGTGGAATTTCATCTAGCTCCGAAAATTTTGGGTGGCAGGGACAGTGTTCCGGTTGTGGGTGGATGTAACCCTGTGGATTTAGCGGATGCTACCAATTTGTCTGACTTAAAGATTGAACAATCAGGTGACGACCTGATTATCACCGGGCGCCCGGTGAAGCATACTGCATCAGGGAAAATATGAAGCGGTTCAAGAAACACAGCATCAACTTTTGGTTGTATAAAATACTTAGGGAAAAAGAGACACCTGAATTCATTGCCCGTGGTTGGGCAGCCGGATTGTTTGTAAATTTTTTTATTCCATGCTTTTTTCAGACTGCAGCGGCGATTCCGTTGGCATTTTTGTGCCGGGGGTCGCGGGTGGCAGCGTTTGTCGCGACCTTTATCACCAATAATTTTACCATTCCTTTGATTTACACGCTGCAGTGTTATCTGGGTGGATTTTTGATTGGCTCTCCGCTTCATTATAGTGAAATCAGCAGTCAGCTGGGGAAGATGATTTCATCACCGTCTTATGATGAAATTTTTAATTTAGGCAAACAGCTTTTTCTGGCTTTTTTTGCCGGCGGAGCTCTGCTGGGGATTGTCTCTGCAGTGATAGGCTACTATTTGGCGTTATGGATGACGAGAAAATTTTATGAAAAGCGCCTGTACCGCAGACGGCAAAAACAGTTGCAGAATAAAAGCGATGCTCAATCGGAATGATAACGAATTGGTATCAGACGGCAGTTAGTAAAGCCGGCTTAGTGCGTATTGGATTGCGCCGCAAAAAAGGCTTCATATTGTGCAAAAATTCGTAAATTACTGCCGTTCCTAAATACCCCTTCTTCCGTTTTGGCAGGAGTATAGCGCGGCTTAAAAATTTCTTCGAAACGCAGTGGCACGATAATTTTCCCCCCGGAAAGATTGGCGGCAATTTGTTCTGTGCCGATAGCTTTATCCGGCCATTCCTCATAAATTAATGCTTCCTGATTAAGGCATTCATCCAAATTATCTTCGGCGAACTCAGGTTTAGCCAGGTCAAAATATTTGTGATAAAATTCAGAAATCATAATTCGGCGGGGTGAATCCCAAAAATGTCCGCCGGTTTTTGCGCTGGCGGAAAAATTGCGTGCGGCATTCATTCGGCAATATACTTCACGAATTTTTCTCGCGGAAGAAAAAAACAAATCTTCCGGATATAAATTGTCATTACTACCTTGATTAATGAAAATCGGGCGGGGTGAAAGCGCGCTAACTACTTCCCAAATATCAAAACTCCCCACGCAGCGCGGGATAATATTGCAGTCGCATTCACGTTTCTCTTTGCTCGCGAAAAAAACGTAATTGGGTGGAAACGATGTCGGAGCAATTGCCGATACTTCAGGATTAAACAGCGCAAGATAAATGGCTAATGTGCCGCCACCGGAATTACCGCATACCCCGATACGGCGGGAGTCTATCATCGGCAGTTGCTTCGCCCAATTCAACCATCCGGCTGTCTCCATAACAATCAAGCCCTGCACCGATAGACCAGCGGCGAAAACTCCAGGACAATCAGAATGCTCCATCGCAACACGCTCGCCTTGTCCGATATTTTCCGGCATTAATACAATTGCGCCTTGCTTTGCTAAACGGATTGCCATAGCCTGATAGCCGCGGTTAAGTTTCCCTCCGGCGCCGTGACCGCAGCAAATAATGATTAACGGGCACTGCTGACCCGATGCCACGGAGGCGGGAATATATAAGTTTGCCGCAGCGGCAACGCCGCTCCAGCTTTCGGCTTTCAATAATTCAATGCGGTATCCGGGCCGGTGAATCTCTCTGATTTGCTCCACAATTAGCTCTGGAATCCACTCTGGCCGGTACGACAAGCTGTTTTGGGCTAACGCAATAATTTCCTGTTTTGCCGCCATTGATGACATATCGCGTTCCGGCGAGATCAAGGCCATTTGATGAAACAGCCGTTCATAGAGCCTAAAACATTCTTCTGTTCGCATGGTGCTATTTCCGGAGTAAATGAATGATGATGTTCAATAAATTAACTATGCGCGTCTTGAGAACCGCTTTCCGGGTCGAGCAAAATTACATTATCGCTTAGTCTGAAGGTGGACTTGCTAAGAATTTCTGGTGGCAATTCCGGCACTACTTTCAGCGGGAACTTTGCATCAATGGTGATGTCAAGAGCGCCGTCTTCAACAATTTCCCACTTGACCCGCAATTTACCGTAGATGGTGTGAATCGTAGCCTCTGCCCAGGTTAGACAATCTAAGGCTGGATTAAGATAAATTGTTGAAAATCCCGGTTCCGCTACCCTGATGCCGACCGCTTCACGAATTAACAGCAAATTTGGTGCAATGGTATTGCCATCGGCAAAATCCAACGAGCAAATTTCTTCTTTTCCAGATGTTTTTAACCATGAGTTGGTTCGCTGGTCTACTCGGCGCAGCCAGAAATCTTTCAAATATTTTAAACCCCATGCCCCCTGATTCAGAGCAAACAGCGTTTCAAGAAAAATAAAACTAAAATAGGGGTTTTCAGTTTTACCCGGATTTTTTGAAAATGGCGGATAAAAGTTAAAATAACGGAAGAAAATATCTTCAAAAGATTCAACTTCGCCAATGCCTGAATAGATCGCCAGAAAATTGACGATTACATCTTTTTCTTCGCTCATCCCTTTTTCGGTGGCATAATTGGCAAAAATTTTGTCGTCATTGTCCCAGCATTTCTTTTTTAAGTTTTCGGCAATTTTATTAGCCGATTCGATGCAGCGCAAGGCGGTTTCCGGCCTTCCCATGGTGCGGTAAACATCGGCAGCCGATAATAAAAACCGGCAATATAGGCAATTGATTCCGGTGGCGATACGGTGTTTGACGGCATGAGGCAACTGTAAGAATGGGCAATTTAAATTTGGTTTGCGGTAACTTTCCATCATGAAGCCGGTATTTTCATCTATTAATGTTTCAAAAAAGTCTGAGAGCAGGTCCAGACCCGGCAGCAGCTCTTGAATCAATCCCTCATTGCCTGTGGCCTTGTAATGAAAATGCATCCAAATCGGCAGAAAGAAAAGATGTGACAGCTGTATGGACAAATTGCCGCCATCCAGCGCGGGGATATTGCCGTTTTCGAATTGTGCCGAGAAAAATTGCCGTAATCTGGTTTCCGACAGCGAGTAATCACCGAAGGTCATTATCATATTCATGCTGTGAATGAACGAATCTAGCATAAATACGCTCTTGCCGCTGCGCTGAGTAATTACTGCCATATTGTTAGTGCTGTGGCGTAAAACCGACTTGCCCGTTTCCCAAATTAAATTCAAGTCCTCATCGGAGCAGCGGAACATGCTTTCATAACGCTGGTTGCGGTAAAAATCGACGAATGCAATGTGGCTAATCTTGACTTCACGTTCAGCTTTTCTAACTGAAATCATTACGTGGGCGCAAGCAGTCGGTTTGAATTTATAAATCAAGTTTGAACCATAACGCAATACAACGGTGTGAGTATCACGTTCTCCATTTGCTGCTGTCGGGAATCCGTTTTCGCTAAGATTTACGCCTAAAGAAATATCTACAATATCACCGGCGCATCCGATAAGCTCAACAGTAATAAATCCATATTCCAGCTCCTCTGCACGGTAAAGCAAATATTGTCCGCGGGTTAGTTTTGCCGGGTCAACAGTGTCGTCGCTGGTGAGCTCTGCTGACAGCAGATATGAATGCACGTCTGGCAGCGCATGAATAGCAGGATTAAAAAATTTAGAGAATAGCCGTTCAAACTTTAATGAAGGGGTTGCATCGGCTAACGGCATCCGCAACGGGCCGGCGATGTTCCAATGCGCTGGCGAATCTTCAATGGTATCCTGAAGCAAAAATAATTTTTCTTGGCGAATTTTTGGGAACTCCATAATCACGCCGATACCGTTATTGCTTACCTGCTGGATAATAAGCAGGCTGTTCCAGCCGTGCCGGATTGGAATAACGGTTTGCTCCATTAGGCTTAGCGCCGGCAGCACGTCATCATCGCCGAGATGCGGAGTGGAAGATTTGGCCAAATGATTGTTGCAGAAAAATTTATATGGGTCGTCCGTTATAATTTTTATGGGTATATTGGTGTCAATTTCGCTGAACATAAAACATTGTGCCGCATAAACGCCTGGTTTGCCGGCGAGGACTTCATTGAACGCGACAAAGGTATATGCGTTACGGCTTTTTACATAGCCGCGTTGGATTGCGGTAAAGCATTCGATTTCTTCGCAGCTGTTTGGGCTTAGCGGAGAGATTTTTAGAGCCAATCCGACAGTTTTTTGTACATGGCTGATTTCGGCTGGTTGCCAGTCGCCAGTCATTCCGTAGCCGGCATCAAACCATCCGACCGGGTACTGACGAAAATCAAATAATTCAGTTCTGACGCTGCCGGATATGGTTTGACGCGGACCAGAACTAAAGCATTCATTGTCAAAAACGCGCCAGGTTCGGTCACTCCAAATCGTGGGCAGGCCATTGACGTGCAGTTGACACCATAGTCCATGAAGGCATTTTTCCGCTTCAAAATCATTAGGGCCGGCATAAACAATTACAGAAATAACATTGCTGCCGGATTGAAGATAGTAAGAGACGTTGTACTGGTCGGCATAAGCGGTGTGGTTTTCGGTCATCATGGGACCAAATCCAATCAGGCGGCCATTGATGTAGAGCTGGTAAGCGGTGCAGGCACTAATCCACAAGTCAACCTCTGTGCCGCTATAATCAAGCGTAAACTCGCGCCGGAAAAACAAATAGGTATCCAAAGCCGATTTTACCGACTTTTTCCAAATCCACTCACCTTGAATTGTGTTCGGCAGCTTAACTTTATCCATTGATACACCAACGTTTTATGAATTTATGGCTAAAAGCTCCTTTATTCCGCTAGTAATATGCTGTCCACAATAAAATTTTCAAATTAAAATTGATACAAATCAAAAGTTATTATTATGTTTTACGCTGTTATGGACATCAGTCCAGCCATAGTTGAAAGTCAATAAAATCTGAAAAGTTTTATGTCTTGACTGGAATTATACGAATAATGGGCTAATTTAAACATGATGATGATTGAAAAACTATAGTTTAGTTTGGGCGTGGTGGCCGAGTGGCTAGGCAGCGGTCTGCAAAACCGTATATACCGGTTCGATTCCGGTCCGCGCCTCCAAATTTTCTATGTTTAGTTATTCCATTCCAACTGCATAAATCCCCATTTGGTTCACTATAATAATCGAGATTATGGTGCATCACATAGAATATTTTGTAAAAAAACTCAAGTTAATTCTTGCCAAAACGGCAAACACTCGTTATTATTATGCACGTTGTTTTTTTTGTTAGAGCCGCTTTGTTGAATATTAATGAAATAAAGTTTTAATTCCGGCTCGGAAATAGCACAATAAAATTTGATATCTGGTATTTGCCGGAGTCATACAAAAGGATTGGATAAAGAATGGTTATCAGAAGAATGAATGCCATGTTTAAACGGCATGGACGAATATTGTTCGGCTTAATCACAATCGTGGTTATTGTCTCCTTTTTGGGATTTTTAACTCCGGGTTTTACTGGTATGTTTAGCCAGCTTGGCAGGGGTGGACGGTCCCTTGGCACGGTTTTTGGCAGGAGCGTTGGGTTTGAAGAACTACAGAAGCAGAGCAACCGCAATTTGATAATGTACTCCTTGATGTATGGCGGCATATCGCTGTCCAATAGTCAGTTGGGAGAAATGGCAAGCCAGGCGGCGTTCCCGGCCATATCGCAAATCGAGGCGGCAAAACGCCGTGGAATTAAGATAACAGATGAACAAGTAGCAGATTTTATTGCCAAGTTGCCGTTGTTCCAAAACAAAGAAACTAAAAAATTTGATTTGACAGCGTATCGTAAATACGTAGACAATATGCTTACTCCAAACGCTTTAGGTGCTTTAGAATTGGATGAGGCAGTCCGGGGATTTTTGACCCAGCAGGCGATCAACAAGGAAATATCTGACAGCGTATTGGTAACTCCTGGTGAAGTTAAAGCTTTTTATAACGATTTATATGAAAAGATTGATGTTTGGGCAGGTCGTTTCAATTCCAAGGACTTCGCCGCGGCGGTGAAAGTTTCTGACGAAGAGGCAGCTAAATATTTTGAGGCAAACCGCAAGGGCTATACGATACCGGCAAAATTTCAGGTGGCGTTGATAGTGTTTGATTTCAACAGCGCGGTGATTGCCCCAGAAGAAATCAACGATGCCGCTGTTGAAAAGTTTTATAACGAAAATAAAGGATTGTTTGCTCCGCCGCCCACAGGTGAAGCCGGCAGTCCTGCTCCGGCAGCACCGCCCTTAAAAGAGATTAAGGCTAAAGTCAAAACAGCCCTGACAAATAAATTGAAAAGCGGCAAGGCTTTGTACCGCGCTCAGGTTTTTGCCCGTGATGTTTATGACCGTGTCGGCGAAAGCGCACTTAAAGAACAATATAAAATATTTGCTGATTTCGCGGCACAAAATAAATTGAACATCGTTCAAACGGGATGGTTTAGCGAAGCAGATGCAGCGGTGGATAGTTTCAAAGAGCCAGAATTGGTTAAGCAGGCGGCAGGTGTCTATGAACAGGTGCCGGTGACTAACGCTGTCGCAGGGCAGAGGGCCGCTTATGTTGCTTTTGTAACCAAACGAGAGGCATCTAGACCAGCCGAATTAAGTGAAGTAAAAAATAGTGTCATTCAGGATATCAAAAAAATTAAATCCCGCGAGGCCGCGGTAAGCGCCGCCAGGGAAGCGGTAAGAAGCATTTCATTGAGCAAAGAACGGCTTAAAGATGTCAAGGCGATGACTTCCCCAAAATTTGAAAAAATTGATACATTTGTGCCGTCAGACCCGCCGTATGGCGATGAAGGTCCAATGATCGCTGCAGTTGCGGAAAATGTTACCGCCAATAACATTTCCGAAGTCAGAGATACCGAATATGGCGCATTAGTGGTTTTTGTAGAAAAACGCACGCTGCCAAAAGCTGAAGAATTTGAAGCAAAGCGGAAGACTGCAGAAGAGTTTTACCGTCAGAAGAAAACCGGAGCGGCTATGGCGGCATTTTATACGTGGTTAGAAACAAAATGCCAAATGTCTGGCGAATGAGCTGAGTTGCGTATATGAGCAACGAAAGTAATCGTGATTATGCACTTGGAAAGCATATAACGATTGAATTTTACGAATGCAACTCCGCATTTTTAGCTGATTCTGTTCGAATGGAGTCGGCGTTTGTTGCTGCGGCGCGGGAGTCAGGTGCAACGGTGCTGACTTCCAGTTTCCATTCTTTTAAGCCTCAGGGAGTAAGCGGCGTCGTAATTATTGCTGAATCCCATTTTTCTGTTCACGCCTGGCCGGAACACGATTACGCTGCAGTTGATATTTTTACCTGCAGCGAAGCGGTTAACTGCGATGTGGCGATCGAATCGCTGCGCCGCAGCATGAGCGCCACTGGCGCGGTCATCTCAAACTTGATGAATCGCGGCATTGTTACCAACAACGGCATGGAAAAACTCCTGCCGATTTTCGAAGACCGTACATATTTATATGCGCTTTCCTGGCGGAAACGTTTTGAGGAGAGCAAAGCCTGGGGGCTTTTGGTTTCTACTGATATCTACAATTGTGATAAACAACTCATTCAGTCTGCCGCCGCAATTCGAATTTTTGTTAATAAACTATGCGAAACGATTGGTCTCAAACAGTTTGGGGCATGCAATATAGAACATTTCGGCGACAACGAAAAGGTTGAAGGGTTCAGTATGACACAATTTCTGGAAACATCATTAGTCTCAGGGCATTTTGTGAATGCCAACGGGACGACATATTTGGATATTTTCAGCTGCAAATTTTTTGAGCCGCGCACCGTCGCGGAAATGGCAACAGAGTATTTTCATGGCAACCATTACCGCATGCAGGTGGCTTTACGCAAATAGGCGGGAGTAGAAATATGAAAAATTTGCAGGGAGAATGGATGACGGAGGGAAATTCCGGACTGGCGATGTCTATTGAAATTTCAAAGCACATATATCATCTACAAAGTGAATTTCAACGCATTGATGTTTACGACACCCCGTATTGCGGACGTTTGTTGACGCTTGACGGCGTAATTCAATTGACCGAATTTGATGAATATGCTTATCATGAAATGATGACACATCTTCCCTTGTATTCGCATCCGTCGCCACGGCGGGTGTTGGTTATTGGCGGCGGGGATGGTGGTATATTACGGGAAGTCGCCCGTCATCAAATGGTTGAATCAATAGATATTTGTGAAATTGACCGTGCGGTAATCGATACGGCAACCGAATTTTTGCCATTTACAGCGTGCGGGTTTGCTGATTCACGGGTTATGGTGCATATTGCAGATGGCGTGGAGTTTGTCAAAACTAGAACAAATTACTATGACGTTATTATTGTAGATTCAACAGATCCGGCCGGTCCTGGCGAACCGTTATTTAACGCGGACTTTTATCAGGGAATGCGGCAAGCGCTGCGCCATGACGGGATTATCACTTCACAATCCGAGTCCGTGTTCCTGCACCCAAAAATTGTTACCAGGCTGCTCGGTATTACTAAAAAGTTGTTTGCCGTCTCCGGTTATGCGTTAATACACGTGCCAACCTATCCAGGCGGTAATATCGGTGCATGTGTCGGTTCATTAAAATGGGATATTCGTCAACCGGCGCGTCATCCGGACTCCAAAACAGCAAAAGTGCTGAAATACTATTCCGCCGCTGTTCACCAGGCTGCGTTTGTTCTACCGGAATTTACGGAACGTCTGATTGCAGAATGCTAAACACCACCGACGCCGCGTTTTTTTGGCGATATTTTGCGCTACTTCTCCAGAATTGGCTGTATTTCGATGATGTGAATTAGCCAGGTGCCGTTGGATTTTTTTAGACCGCAGCGTAAATTTCTGAATTCACTGACCCGTTTATTACTCTTCAGTTCGCCATCTAGCGACGCTGTCATTGTCGTGACCGCATGTTCCGTGCCGGCAAGTTCAACGTTGATGTCGTAAAAGGTAATAACCGCAGTGTTGAAAAAACGGCGGAAAAATACTGCCTTGCCGGAAATTTCTTCCGGCGTAAATGTTCCGTTGATAAAATCGATATTAATATCCACGGTACAGCTTGGTGCAAACACCTTTTCCAGTGCTTTGCTTTTGACCAATGCGTGAGTTGTGCCCTCTCCGCCATACTTGGATGCGCTGCTGCTTAATTTTTTTAGCTGTCTGACGATTAGTGTTTGTTCGTCCGGTGGACGCATCATCATCCATATTATTACTGCAGTGGCAGTAACCAGCGTCAGGGTTAGCCATATTTTTATCTGTGTTATCACCATATTGGAGCTCCGTAAATTCTATCCATTGCGACTTGTCCAAAATGATGCTGCTGGATCTGCATTGCACGGTTATCGCCAATGACATAGACGTGTCCTTTTTTTACCAGCCGCGGTTCAAGTTCCCAATCACACTGGGTCTTGACATAAGGTTCATGCAGAGGTTTGCCGTTGATATACAATGTGCCGCCGCGGAACTCCACTGTTTCTCCAGGCAATGCGACAATTCGTTTTAACAGCAGTACTTTGTCAATGTAACGGACAACAACAATATCGTGTCGTTGTGGTGCTGAAAACCAATAACGGCCGCGCCAGCAAAAATTGACTCCGGTTTTTGGGTAGGTAGGTTCCATACTGCCGCCTTTGATAAATGTTGGAATCAGAAAAAAACCAAAAATCAAATACGCAGCTAAAATCAGCGATGTAAGCCTTACCCAGAAACAACGGTTCAGTGACGGCAAAAAAAAGTGTTTGATGCCGTCTGCCGCCTCGCAATTACGGTATGGCCGCCAGCAGCTCAGATACCAGCAAATACCTCTCCCGAGAATTTTAGATAATGTCGACATTTTTCACCACAGCTAATACCAATTCGTTAATATTGATAGACGCCGATTGCTCTTTGGCGACGATGAACGCACCATTCCAATATCATTCTTAAATATCAAAATTTCAAGCCAAATAGCCACTTAATTTTTGCAAATGTTAGCATTCTGCCTACCTCGATGAACCCGCCAAAAGTCGGTCGCTGCTTTTTGCGTCTCAACATAAGTCATTACCAGCCGCTCCTTGCCGGTTACCGCCGAGGGTAGCCGGCGGCGGAGCCGGCTTATAAATCCTTGTGCCGATCCATCAAAAATCATCTGACCGGGCTTTGGGCGGGTTCATCTACCCCAGCAGTCTGCCAAAATATTTTGCGGCTTGAAAGCAATGAAAAAAGGGTGTAGAATATGACTTCACTTCTTTGGAGCTGTCGGTAGATAAACGTTATCAGTGCAGTGTAATATATTGTGGCGTGGCGATATCTTACTGAGCAGCGCGCCAACCCAATGGGGGAATGCGCCGGCAAAATATAGCCATCATAGAGAGTAACACAGATGCAAAAAGTCATTCGCTGCAGCTCAAAAAATATAGCAAACTGGAGATGAATATGCGGCACACTGAAAATTATCTGGTACTGCTTGTGTTTCTTTTTATTTCTATCATCCTTGCGATGTCAATCCGTGACATTGTTCTGGTAAAGATAATTGGGTTATTGATCATTTTTGGACTATGCTTGGCGGCATACCTCATAACCCGCCGGCGCCGCGACCAGTTCATACTGATTCCGCTGGGATTACTGGCGCTTTCGGTTTATATGGTGATGGAAACGTGCCACCCGGCGTATCTGTTTATTGAAATTTTGGACAGGCTGCTTTGGATCGGGTTTGCCATCTATTTAAGTTTGCTGGTCTGCCGGCAGATATTCAGCACAGCATCCGTAAATCCACAAGAAATTTGTGGCGCCATCTCCGTCTATCTTCTTATCGGGGTGATTTTCGCGCAGATCTATGAAATACTGCTTATACTTAATCCCAAGGCGATATCCTTTAATCCAAATAACTTTGAGCATGGTGTGCTGCACAATGGCGATATGATATACTTCAGCTTTGTGACGCTTGCGACGGTCGGGTACGGCGATATCACGCCCGCCTCGCCGGCCGGCCGCGCCATCTGCGTAGCTGAAGCTATCTTCGGCATTATGTTTGTCGCCATTTTTATCGCCCGTTTCGTATCTGCCGGTTCGAAGAGGCATAAAAAAGCGGAGTAGAGGCGCGACGGCATAAAAAGTTCGTGATGTCGTCCGCAACCGCGCTTGCGTGGTGATCTCCGGCAGCTCAGTATCAGCAATACCTTCATCATTCGTAAATAAGCACTTCATCACAAAGATCTGAAAAATAAATTGATTTCTGCAACGATTTGTTCTATGTCAATATCGGCAAGTTCAAAGTAGCATGGCAAGCGCAGCAGACGCACGGAGATATTTTCCGTAACAGGCAGAATTTTATCTGCCGGATGGAACAATTTTCCCATGGGCGAATCGTGAAGCGGTACGTAATGAAAAACCGACATGATGCCTTTTTGTTTCAAATGTTCAATCAGTGCCGTTCTGACCGTCAATGATTCAAGCAGAATATAAAACATATGTCCGTTGTGTGTGCAGTTTTCCGGAATAACCGGCAGTCGTATTTTTCCAGCTGCCGCCAGCGGTGACAACTGTTGATAATATTGCCGCCAAATATGATGGCGCCGCCGAGTAATTGTATCGGCTTCCTCGAGTTGAGCAAACAGGAATGCGGCAGTCAATTCTGACGCTAAATAACTTGAGCCAATATCCACCCAAGTGTATTTATCCACCAAACCGCGGAAAAATTTTGAACGGTTAGTGCCTTTCTCGCGAATAATTTCAGCGCGTTCATTGAATGCGGTATTGTTGATTATGAGCGCCCCGCCCTCACCAGAAATAAAATTCTTAGTTTCGTGAAAACTATAACATCCAAAATCGCCAATTGTTCCCAGAGCTTTGCCATTATAAGAGGAGCAGACACCTTGTGCAGCATCTTCAATCACCGTCAGGTTATATTTGGCGGCAATAGCCATGATTATGTCCATTTCGCAGGCTACCCCGGCATAATGCACCGGCACGATAGCTTTAGTGCGCGGTGTTATCAATGACTCCAATTGACGTTCATCAAGATTCATGGTATCTGGACGGATATCGCAGAAAACAGGTTTTGCACCGCGCAGAACAAATGCGTTAACGGTAGAAACAAAAGTATATGACGGCACGATTACTTCATCACCTGGCGAAAAATCGCATAAAATAGCCGCGATCTCAAGGGCAGCGGTGCAGGAATGAACCAATAATACTTTTTGTGCAGAAAAATGCTCCTGCATCCAGGAGACGCATTTTTTTGTAAACGGTCCATCTCCGGCCAGATTGCCATCATTAACAGCCTGCTGGATGTACTGCAGCTCTTTGCCGGCGATAAATGGTTTATTAAATGGTATCTGCATTATTGATTCTTGTTGTTTTTGTGCCAAAGATGCCATACAGTTTCTTGTTTAATTATATTGAATCCGCTTTTGGAATAAAGTCTGCAAGCTGGAATATTAATTTGTTGAGTGGTAACGGAGCAGTTTATTTTATTATGTTCGGCGCAGAAATCAAGTGCGGCATTTAAAAGTTTTTCTCCAAAACCGCGCCCGCGGAATTCGGGGGCTACCGCCAGTAGTCCAATCGTCCCGTCCGTATTGCCAAGCATCACTGTGACCATTCCGGTTATTTTGCCGGATTCTTTGACTGCCAATACTATTGACCCAGCTTCGTTTAAAGCGTTGTCCAGCCATTTTGAGTACAGCGGACGGAAATAAGGACGAAATCCAGGGTCTAGGTTGTAACGGGAAAACGCTCCGGCGTGCCAGGCTAATTGTTCAAGGTCAGGTGAATAACCGGTGATTCGTTCTGCTGCTGCTGCCAGCGGTATGCCGGTTATAGTTTTGGCAAAAGTGGTCTTGACATCATATTTTACCGCAGCGGCGGCGTGAATTGCTGAATCCTGTTCGCTATTTAATACAACTGGAGTAAAAATATAAGTTACTGCGGCAGTCGACTCACGTATCAGGCTCAAAAATTCAGACGGCTGAAAATCTTGCTCCAGTACAATTTTCTCAACTGGAAAACCAAAGAAGTAAGAATCCCAGTCTAGAAATTCCTTAATCATTGCCGTTTACCTTATCGGTGATAATGAACAGCGGACGGGCTTTTACTCGGTCAAATATCTTGCCGATGTAGATGCCGGTGATGCCGAGAATAAAAATAATAATGCCGCCAAGCAGCCAAATAGACAGCATAATACTGACAAAACCCATAACTTGAATCTTGCCAGTGAAATGCATAATAAAGTAGTAAACCGAAAGACAAAACGAAGCCAAAGAAATAATTAATCCCAAATATACCACCAACCGCAGCGGTTTATCAGAAAATGCAATCATGCTGTTGAAAGCCAGTTTGAGCATTTTAATAAAAGAATATGACGACTTACGGTTGCATACCGCATGTTTTACCGGCAAATAATGCCGTTTAAATCCAACCCACTGCGCCATTGCCGGGAAGTAGCGGATATGGTCGCGCATCGCCAGTATCGCGGCAATCACTTTGTGATGATAAATGCCAAAGTTAGCAACCGAAGAGTCCTGCCGGGTATCGGTCAAAAAGCTAAACATCAGATAAAACAATTTAGAATACAACCGTTTCTGCCATGAGTCTTGGCGCTCAATTCGTTGTGCCATTATCAAATCATAACCGCCGGAAACTGCAGCATTAAAAAGGTTGGGAATCTCCTCCGGGATATCCTGCAAATCACAGTCCATGACGACTATCCACTCACCGCAGGCCTCCGTTAGGCCGGCTGTAATAGCATAGTGCTGACCGAAATTTCTAGACAGGTTGATGCCTTTGACGCGATTATCCTGTGCGCATAATTTTTTTATTTCATTCCAGGAATCATCAGGGCTGGCATCATTGACCAGGATTAATTCGATTTCGCTAAAATAGGTCGGTGCCGCGGCAAAAAGCCGGCGGTACAGCTCCGGCATGCAGGTTGCGCCATAATATACCGGCACGACAATAGATAATCTGTTTGCTTTATATTTGTGCATAACTTTCAAAACAGTTTTAAAATAATCGTTTACAGAGTAACAGGTGAATATACCATAGGTAAACAGATTTGCAACCCGCTCTTTTCGGTCATGGAAGAGTAACTGCACCCCGCAGATACCGCACTAGAATTAGTTGTTTGCTGTAAAATCGGATTGATTATTCTCTCCGTCAAACCTTGAATTTTAATTATAAATTGCTATGTTTGCTGGTGTCTGAGATATTTTCCATCGCTTTGCAATAAGGAATTCTGATGAACAGCAACTTGTTTCGGGGACATCAATGGTTTTACATTGTTTTGCTGGCAGTGATTGTTTTTTTTGTTTATCTGCCGGGGGCGGACTACGCTTTTATGCTGGAGTGGGATGACAGCGGTTTAATCACAGAAAATTTCCGGCTTGAACCGACAATAGACAACGTCTTGTTCTTTTTGAACAATGTAACGTTTACACAAATGATTTTCTCGCCAACGTTAATGTATTCGTTAATGTTGGATCGTTGGTTGTTCGGTCTGAATCCGCTTGGTTATCACCTGCATAATATTATTTTACACTGTGCGTCGGCGATATTGCTGTATGGGATTGTCCGGCAGTTTGGAGTCCGAGGCTTGATTGCGTTTTGCGTTGCTTTGTTGTGGGCAGTCCATCCCCAGCGGGTCGAGTCGGTAATCTGGATAACTGAAAGAAAGGATGTCCTTGCCGGAGCGTTATCTTTCGCTGCAATGCTGGTGTTTATGCGTTCTTTTGACCGTGGCAAACCGCTTTACGGCGCAGTTATTCTGCTGCTGCTGGCAATGGCGGCCAAACCATCAACGCTGACTCTGCCAGGAATTATGATAGTCTATGCACTATATAAACGGCAGGAGTGGAAAAGCTTAAAGTCGCTAATCCCGGTAGTTGCCTCAGTCATTGTTTTTTATCTCTATTCATATTGGGTGTGCCACAGCAATTTAACCGGCACCGCAGAAGCAATGCCGCGGCTGCTCTTAGTTCCATTGTATAATATGTCATGGTATTTACTGACCGCAGTGATTCCTTTTGAACTAAATCCAATTTATCCGCGTGTCGGGCTTGAGTTGCGGACAATGTTGCTGCTGTTATTCACCGTGGTGATATTTATTACTGGTATTGTCTTGTTGTGTAAATCCAAGCCGTCTGTAAAAAATATTCTTTTTAAAGTATTGCCATTACCGGTGGCATGGTTATGCTGTTTTGTTCCGGTTAGCGCGGTGTTGGTGCGTTTTACCAATACCGATTATTGTGATCGTTATAATTATTTGCTGGCGGCGGTGGTTTGGGCGGGAATCGGCATTTTAACCGAAAAATTGCTGCAGTACCGAAATGCACAAAGAGAAAAAACGATACTTGCTATAGGGTTTATCTCTATTGCGGCGGTATATTTACTGCTGACGATTACCTATATCCCTTGCTGGCGCAATACCAAAACTCTATTCTTAAGAGCACTCGAGGTGAAACTGCCCAATGCAAAAGCGATTGAAGGCCTGGGAAGGGTAGGAATCCGCAATCACGACATTGACGCATTGACTATGGCAGGAAATCTTTTTGTCGCTACCGCTCCGTTGCGGCTGCAGGATACTGTGAACAGACCGCGCTCAGATTATTTTACCGGAATCTTCTTCTCGGGAATGGCTTTATTAAAGGCTAATAACCATTCGGAAGCCTTGGCGGTATTCATCATTGCGGAAAAAGCTTATTACGACAAAACCCTACAGCTGTACGCGGCAGAAGAATATTTGCCGATGCTATGGAACGGTTTGGCGACATGTTATTTATCCGCGGGAAGGCTTAACGATGCGGTTCGCTGTCTTCAGCTTCAACAGCAGTTGCTTAATCCAAATTCCGCCGAATTTTATTTTTGCCGCGGTCTGATCGCGTTTCTTCGCAAAGATATTAATGCCGCACGGCAGGACTGGAGCAAAGCGCATAATTTATGTCCGCAAGACACCAATATCCGCAAAAATCTGGAAAAACTAGGTGATATTTCTAAATAAATAGTTGCAGTATTTGGCTAGAGAGTTATAGTCGTGAACATATATTATTACGCGTGTTCTAAACTTTGCAGGCTATTTGTGGTGCCTTTCTTTTACCGCAAAAACGGAAATGTAATTATTGTCTATGCAGATTCCTGTTTTTTCAACTAGTATTATCTGGTATTTATTTTCAAAAGTTTCTGATAGGTATCTCTGTACAGCTGGCACCCAGTATTCTGCACTAATCAGGTAGACGTTGTCGTTGTTCGCGGCTGCAGGAAAGATTTCAAACGCATATTGCACATTTAAATATTTTTTTATGCTTTTATAAAATAAGGGAGAATAGATTAGCCATCCAAAAGGAATAATGTTTATTGGTATTTGATTCTCTTGCAGCGGGGTTGACGAATACTCCATCGGAATCGCCAATTGAGGCATGATTGGCATTATAAATGTTTTTCCCGCGTATTTTTTATGCAGTTGAAGAGTATATGCGCGGTTAAAAAAATCATATAAATGCTTGCTGTCAAAAATTTTCTTTGACATATCTTCAGTTTTTAATAAAAGAACTGGCAACAATAACGCGATTATCATTATGCTTAAATTGCGATTTGATATTTTTAATTCATACAAATACGCAATAAATAATGAAATTAAATATATTATCATAAAAACTTGTGGCGCAATATGAGATGGAAACCTGAAATAAATTTGAAGAGCAGCGATTCCGGCAAAACAATATATTATGTATCCAAGTAGTATTAAGCCGTGATAATAGCCCAGCCCAACAAACAAGATCACTCCAAGCACGGCAACCAGCAGATAGTTAATATAGTAGGTTTTAATATTATTTTTGATTTCATTTGTCAATATAGTTGCAGATTGCCGCTCAGAAGCTCTGTAATAAAAAATATTGGCAATTTTTTCGGTATTGAACTTTCTCTCGTCCATGAAAAACCATGCATCAAAAGATAAATAGTCATTTTTTGTCCAGCCATTTGCATTAAAAACCTTCTCATTATTATAGTTGCCGGCAGCGACAGGATAATGATGAAAAGAACCGCGTAATTTATTGAATGCATTAAAATCTTTCTGTTCCTCAGAAAATGCAAAAAAATCGGTTGCCAAATGTAAGGCTATCATGGTAACAACAGGCAACAAAAAAATGAACAATTTCCTATAGTTCTTAAACTCAAAAATGAATGCCGGCAAAGAGAAGCAAAGCACAAAATATACCGATTCCATTCGGATTAAATATGATAGAGCAAGGATAATTCCAAGACAAAGTAACTTGTTATCGCTTAAATTTTTAATCCTCAATAAAAGGCATAACACTGTGGCGATTCCGAGCATTATGCTGGAGTTGTTATAGCTTACGCTCAATAAAAATTCCAAGTAAAAAACTAAAAACGCCGATAAAAACACAAGACAAACTCTCTTATCAAGACGGCTTTTTAGCAGTGCTATAATAATCAAATAGAGTGACAAAAAATGAATTAAATATAGAAAAATCCCATACCAGGGAATTTGGGAGGTGAGATAATATAAATAAGATATTATGTGCCCTAATAATGGGCTCATAAATGCGGTGTTCTCATTATTTTTAATAAGCGTTAATATGGCGAAATCATCATTTTTTGCAAAGTGCACGGGCAGAAAAGATAAGGAAACACCAAAGTATGCAAAAAGAAATATAAGTACAGCAATATCATTTCTGTAAATGTTTGTGCGAAAGGCTCGAATTGATTTAAAAATTATTTCATGCATTGTTTACCATTTTTAACAGCGGTTTACTGACGCAAACAACAATATCTTGTTGATTTTGCGCGTCACGGTTCGGTATTATATGCAGCTCTTTTGCACTACGGCAGCATTGGCAAAAAATCCTGCAAACTACCATAAAAATCTATTCAAAGCTTTTTTGAAACCTGCTCTACATAATAAATGCCTTCTCCGGGTTTTGTCAATAGCGGTAGCCAATCTTCTGCCAAAAATCATAAGTTATTTTGTGACAGTTCCTCAGTGCTGCAGGGTTGTTTTTTTTCGGTTACCGTGTATCTTTTGTGAAGCGCAATAACATTAACAGGAAATCATTTATATGAAATTTGTTGGAGCTCACGTCAGTGCTTCAGGCGGCGTCGCCAATGCACCGCTCAATGCCGCAGCGATAGGCGCAAAAGCTTTTGCCTTATTTACTAAAAATCAACGGCAGTGGCAGGCACCACCGCTCTCTGCCGCTGAAATTGCTAAATTTAAGGATAACTGTGCAGCAAATGGCTATACCGCTGCGCAAATCCTGCCGCATGACAGTTACCTCATTAACTTGGGGCAACCGGATGATGGCAAGCACGCGGCCGCGACAACTGCGTTTATTGATGAAATGAACAGATGCAGCCAGTTGGGGTTAGACCGGTTGAACTTTCATCCCGGCAGCCACTTGGGCTTAATTAGCGAAGCTCAATGTTTAGAGCGGGTTGCCGCTGCAATTAACCAGGCGCTGGCCGAAACGAACGGTGTTACCGCGGTGATTGAAAACACCGCCGGGCAGGGTTCAAATGTCGGTTATTGTTTCGAACATCTTGGCGAGATAATTGCGCAAGTTAAAGATAAGTCACGAGTTGGCGTATGTATTGATACCTGCCATGCCTTTGCCGCCGGATATGATTTGAGAGAAACTGACGGCTTTGATTGGTCATTTGCCAATTTTGAAAAAAATGTCGGCTTTAAATATCTGCGCGGGATGCATATCAACGATGCAAAATCAGCGCTGAACAGCCGGGTTGACCGGCATGAAAATTTAGGCAGGGGCAATTTGGGTACCAAAGTTTTTCAGCTTATCATGCGCGACCAGAGATTTGATAATATCCCGCTTATCCTTGAAACAATTGACGAAAGTCTCTGGGCCGCGGAAATCGCCTGGCTGTATGAACAAAATCCCGCGGTGGTTCCGACCGGGTGAAACGGGTAATTGAAAGCGGTAATTGTAATGAGAGATAAAAGTTATTCCAGCGACATCTATCAGATATTAATGTTGCTGCTGCTGGCGGCAGCCGTCTTGACGGCTTTAGGTTATCTTGTGTTCAGCCTCATCCCGGGAATTTCACCAGAACAGAGCTCCAGGCTGACTGCAGACTTTATTCCCAGAATTCGCGGATTATCATATCCTGAACCGCGCGAACGGAATACTTTTTTTGTGCTGGTGCTGTTGACTCCGGCCATTTGCTTTGGCGTAGTGTGGTTGTGTACCAAACTGAGGTGCTCATGCAGCGGCCGCCTTTTACCTGATTTAGGACTGGCATTTATTCCGGTGCTGCTGCTGACAACCTGCCTGGCGTACGACCCGCAATACTGCAATAATCTGTTTACCCCGGTAATGGATAGTGCAATACGATTTGCCGCTCTTCTCGGCTTAACCGTTGCCGCAGCTTGTTTCATTCCCAAAATTAATATTAAACATTCCTGGCACCAGGCGTTATGGGCATTACTATTATGTCTGCCGCTGCTGCAGGTGCTTTGCTGCCGTATTTATACACTGGACCGGCTGGTCAATGAATATGATGACCATATTAATATTGTGTCCTATGCGATCGCACAGGCGGTCGGCGGTCTGAATGATTATCATTATTACGGTTTTTATTGTCGGATTATTGCGCCGTTAATGCGTTTTACCGGTGCCGGGGTATTTAACATTTCAATTATTATGGGAATACTGTTTGTTACCGCAATTTATTGTATTTACCGCACTGCATTTCAAATGATGCGGAACCGGCTGCTGGTATTGGGATTTGCATTATTAATCTTTTACCTGTTTGGGATGTCGGTATTTTTGCACCGGCATACGACCTTTAAAATAGACCCCTATTTTGCTTATTTCCCAATACGGTTATTTTGGCCGGGCGTGGCATTGTTGTGTTATTACCGTTTACTAGCGGATAAACGCAAATATTGGTTGCCGTTATACGGCGTTATCAGTGGTATCGCTTTGTTGTGGAATTTAGACTCCGGCGTCGCACTGACGGGCGCGGCCGGCGCGGCGTTATTTGCCGAGTTAATTTTTTCAAAAGAAAAACAAGCGGTATTGCGTCGAATAGTGGTATTTGCCGGTTCGGCACTAGTTACATTGCTGACGGTGTTTGGACTAATATGGCTCGACTGCGGCGATGTCCCGCCGGTGCTAACGATGTTGGAATATCTGGGAATCTTTTATCGGGGCGGATTTACTATGTTGCCAATGCCGGCGCCGCCGGCGGCGTGGTGCGCCGTGGCGGGAATCTACCTGCTGGGTTTGATTGTAGGAATCAGACAATTTATGGCCAAAGACTTTGGCATAATGGCTAAAATGAGTATTTATCTGTCCGTACTGGGTATCGGGTTGTTCGCTTATTATCAGGGGCGTTCGCATATTTTAAATTTACCAAGTGTATCTTGGCCGGCCGCATTGCTGCTCTTCCTTTATTCAGACCGTCTGGCGCGTTTACTTCGGGCTAATTTGATTGACCATAAACTAAAACTGCTGCTGCTGCCGGTCATGTTCGTCACGCTCGGCGCGGCGGCAACATTCATCTTCGATTTGCCGCGCCTCGGCGCAGGCATTAATCGAACTGTTGCCGGTATTGCCGCAATGCAGCAAATTAATCCGATGGAGGACAATGTCCGATTTATTCTGGCTAATGCCGGCGACCATAAAGAGGTAAATATTTTGAGCGATATGCAGGGCGTCTATTATGCTGAAACCGGCTTACGGGCAGGAATTAAAAATTTCGGAGTTGTTGAGCAGTTATTGATTTCTGAACGCGAACGCACGTTGAAGGAACTTAAGCAAGCCCGCATTCCGTTGTTCATCTCGGTATTCGCTGGTGAACGCGACAAAGTGCCGGCTTGGATTTATCAGCATTATCAATTGGTCAACAGCAACTCCAGTGGTTCAATGCTGCTGTTTTTGCCGCGTTGATGCTTCTGAATAATATTGAGCTAAACCCATCGGTTGGATATTTTCTTTCTTCCTCATTTCCGCTTTCCCTTGGACATTTGATATTTTGTGACAGCGTCTAACTTCTTTAAGCAATACCGTTAATGGCCTTGCAGGCTTTAATCGTATTTTGCATCAGCACGGCAATGGTCATTGGCCCAACCCCGCCTGGAACAGGGGTGATGAACGATGCTATCGGTTCAACGGCAGTGAAATTCACATCTCCGGTAATGCGGGAGCCGTTTTTTGCTGACGGATCGGCGATGCGGTTAATTCCCACGTCTATTACCACTGCACCAGGTTTTACCATTGCCGCAGTGACAAACTCCGGCTTGCCGATGGCGGCAATGAGAATGTCGGCTTGTTTGGTGTATTGTTCGAGATTTACGGTTCTGGAGTGCACCATAGTGACGGTAGCGTCAGCGCCTTTTCCCTTTTGGATAAGCAGCGCCAGCATCGGTTTGCCGACGATGTTAGAACGACCGATAATGACGGTATGCAACCCCGCCGGGTTGATATTATAGTGCTGCAGCAACAGCATTACACCATAAGGAGTGCAGGGGAAGAAGCCGTCAGTTTTTCCAGTGAGCATCTTGCCGACATTAATTGGATGAAAGCAGTCAACATCTTTTGACGGATTGATTGCCGCAATAACTGACGTTTCGTCAATTTGTGGCGGTGGTGGTGATTGTACTAGAATACCGTGAATTTTCGGGTCTTTATTTAAGCGGTCAATTAACGCCAGAACTTCCGGCATTTCAGCGTTGCTGTTTAAAACAATTTTTTCAGAATAAATACCCAGTTCGGCGCATTTTTTCACTTTTCTGCCGACATAGACTTGCGATGCCGGGTCATCGCCGATTAGGACTACCGCTAAGCCGGGTTGTATTTGATGCTGTTGTACCAGTTCTGCCACTTGCCGCGTTGATTCATCATTTATTTTTGCTGAAACAAGATTGCCATCAATTATTTTTGCCATAAGAAAATCCTTTTAAATTATACTTTTTTGTTTTCGGGGTTAATATTAATGTAGAAACAGCACTAAATCAAATCAATTTGGAAAATTTCAGATGAGAATTCTCGTTTATAATATAGCATACGGCACGGGATGCCCGGGCGCGGGGCACCGGCGGCTGCTGAACGCGCACCGCTATTTAAAAGCTGACAATGAAGTATTTGGACGAATTTCAACATTTATTGAATCCAGCAATGCTGACATCGTCGGTCTGGTGGAAGCCGATTCCGGTTCTTACCGCACCGGCTACCGCGACCAAATTGCCGAACTTGCCGCAACATTGCAGCATTATCACGTGCAATCCGTCAAATACGGCATCAAATCGCTGCCCCGTACAATCCCAATACTGAATAAACAGAGCAATGCACTGCTGGCCAGCGACCGCAATTTAGAAGGCAAACTGCACTTTTTTTCTAAAGGTATGAAGCGGTTAGTCATTGAGGTTGAAGCGTATGGCATCAAGGTATTTATTGTCCATCTTTCCCTGCGCCGCAACGTTCGTGAGCGTCAATTACATTTTCTTTCCGCTCTGATTCCACGCGATGTCCCGGTAATTGTAGCCGGAGATTTTAATACAGCCGGCGGGGCGGACGAATTGTCCGAATTTTTGGCGGTAACCGGGCTGATAAATCCAAATTTAACGGCACAGCCTACTTATCCGGCGTGGAAACCAAAACGACAGCTGGACTATATCCTGCATTCAAAATCTATTGTGCCGTCCTCATTCGTTATTCCGCAGGTGGATTATTCAGACCATTTACCGCTGCAGCTGGACTTTACGTTATGCGACTAAAACAGCAAGATGTGCTAAACGCGGGTTTCAGCGGTTACAAAATCTGCCGGATTTTGTAATGTTCCGCAAAAATCAGCTTTACTTTATCAAGCATTGCGATTATGTTATAGCACTGATTGCAGAAATTCATTCAGTTGTGAATAAGATGCTATTACAATTTGACTAAAACTGGTTCAACAAATTTTAATGAACAGGAGTTGATATGATGAGATTTTCGCAGGCGTTGAAGTCAATAACTACACTGATCGTCATCGGCGCGACAATGCCGGTTTTGTTCGGCGGAGCGTTTAAGTCCGCAGGAACTATTTTTGATGCAGGCTTTTTTCCGCCCGCCCAATTGTTTGATGAAAATACGAACGTGTACGGAATGCAGTTATCGCCATTTATGACGGAAAACCGTAATGTTTACGGTATCAGCACCGGATTCACCGGCTGTTCAGACAGTGCCTACGGTATCCAGGCGGGCATGTTAAATATCACTGATGATATTCAGGCCGGTTTAACTGCGGGGATTTATAACTCGGCGGGCAAAGAGTTATTCGGAATGCAAGCCGGATTATACAATCAAACCGGGGCCAACTTCTATGATAAGACTGCTCGTGAACACCGCAATGCCTATGGGTCGCAGATTGGCATGGTAAATCATTCGCAATCTATCTTCCGCGGTTTCCAAGTGGGTATTGTGAATATGAGCGATTCTATTCTCAAGGGTTTACAATTTGGTATAGTCAATGTTACGGTTAATGATGACGGTGCATTTGAAGATTATGACAGTGTGGCGGAAGACTCAGCACAAAACATGGCGTTGAAAAAGGCTGCTGATAAGTCAAGGCGTTATATCGCCCCCAGCGCCAAGGCAGACGAGGTTCCATTGGTTGACCAGGCAGATGCGATAGACCAATCAATGCCAAAACCATTCTGCATCCAATTCGGCTTCATTAATTTCAATAAACGCGGCTTTTTGCCGGTGTTTCCCATAATCAATTTTTAATTAATTGGATCAGTGAAAAATCTCCGTCACGGAAATACCGTGGCGGATTTTTAATTTCAGATAACCGACAGGAATAATGATGAATACCGGTGAAATTATCTCTAATGCAGAATTTCAGGCAGGCTACCGCCGTATAGAATTCTATGCCCCGGAAATTTGTGCCGCGACACAGCCGGGACAGTTTGTTCATGTGAAAATAGCGAACATGCGCGACCGCATTTTGCGGCGTCCGTTCAGCATCAGTGACGTTTCTGTGGATGGCCGTTTGACTGTTATCTACAAGGTCGTCGGCGATGGAACCCGTGTATTGGCGGAATTGCCTGCCGGAACAGTTTGTGATTTGATGGGACCATTGGGTAAACCGTTTTCGCTGCCGCCTGCCGGAACAACTCCGGTGATTATTGCGGGCGGTTACGGCGCGGCTGCAACATATTTGCTGGCAAAACGTTCGCCGGTTAAAGGATATTTACTGCTGGGCGCCAGAAGCAGCAGCGACCTGATCCTAACCCAGGCGTTTGCTGAACTGGGTTTTACTGTTAAAATCACCACTCAGGATGGCTCGGCGGGAGAGCGGGGAATGGTGACCGCCCTGATTCCCGCGGTAACGGCGGCAATCGGCAGCAAACCAGTCTGTTTTTATGGTTGCGGCCCAATGCCGATGTCACTGGCACTGGCAAAAATTCTACAAACAGAACAACTGGGTGCAGGCGAGTTAAGTCTTGACCACCTGATGTGCTGCGGCGTTGGCGCTTGTTTTGCATGCGTCATTAAAGTAAAAGCGGATAACGAGGACGGCTGGCGATATGCCAGAACCTGCAAAGAAGGTCCTGTATTCAATGCCAATGAGATTTATACCGGAGGTGAGTGATAATGGCTGATTTAGCAACTAATTTAGGAAAATTGCAGCTAAAAAATCCCGTAATGACCGCATCCGGAACTTTCGGTTACGGTTTTGAATATAAAGATTATTATGATCTATCCCGCCTAGGTGCGGTTGTTGTCAAAGGCATTGCGATGAAACCCAGTCATGGCAACCCTACTCCAAGAGTAGCAGAGGTTACCAGCGGAATGTTAAATGCTATCGGACTACAGGGACCCGGCGTCGAAAAATTTTTGCACGGCAATGAATACTTGCCGTTTCTCCGCACTACTGGAGCAGTGGTAATTGTCAATATTTGGGGCAAAAAACTGGAAGAATACCGGGACGTTGCCGCCAGACTCGAAGCAGATAAAGTGGGCATTGCCGCACTCGAAATCAATATCTCTTGTCCCAACGTTAAAGAGGGCGGTGTCGCATTTGGCACTGACCTGAAATTAGCGCATGAAGCCGTTGCCGCCGTCAGAAGCGCTACGACTTTGCCGCTGATTACCAAACTAAGCCCGAACGTCTCTAAAATTGGCGACTTTGCCAAGGTCGCCGCCGATGCCGGCAGCGATATGATTTCGCTGATTAACACCATCACCGGAATGGCTATTGATATTGAAACCAGGCGCCCGCTGATTGCCAATCTCACCGGCGGCTTAAGCGGACCGGCAATAAAACCAATTGCAGTCAGAATGGTTTATGAAGTTGCCCAGGCAGTAAAAATTCCAATTATCGGCATGGGCGGAATTATGTCCGGCGAAGACGCCATTGAATTTATGCTTGCCGGCGCATCGGCGGTCGCGGTTGGTACCGCGATTTTTGCTGATCCGTATGCGCCGTTAAAAGTTTTAGATGGGATAAATGCCTATCTTGACCGGCACAATATTAGTTCCGTCACAGAAATTATCGGTGCGATGCGCCGGTAATTTTCAGCAGTATTATCCGATGATCTGGTTATCGCCGGCGGAGAGGAAGATACCTTTGAAGTTCATTTTGAGTGCTTCAGGATTGTCTGATGCTTCTAAAGCGTCTTCTTCGGTGATAGTGCCTTCGTTGACCAATTCATAGAGACACTGATTGAAGGTTACCATTCCGTCATTTTTTCCTGCGGCAACAGCGGCGGGGAGTTTTTCCAGCCGGTTATCATGAATGAGTTTATAAACCATGGGAGTATTCAGCATTATTTCAATCGCTGGCGCTCTGCCGTTGCCGATAGCTTTCGGCACCAAGCGCTGCGAAATTACGGCGACAAGATTTAATGCAAGCGCTTCACGGATGGAATCCTGCTCGGATTCTTCAAAAAAGTCAAGAATACGGTTCAAGGTTTGCGTTGCATTTGAAGCGTGCAGGGTTGACATTACCAGATGGCCGGTATCCGCCGCCTGCAGCGCTGCCTCAAAACTGCTCCGGTCGCGCATTTCGCCAACCATAATAATATCCGGGTCTTGACGCAGTGAATGTTTCAGTGCGCTGGCGAATGAAATTGTATCAATTCCGACCTCGCGCTGTTCAAAAAAGGCGAGGCGGTCTTCAAATTCATATTCAATCGGGTCTTCAATGGTAATGATATGGCGGTGAAATTTTGTATTGACGTATTCCAGCATAGCCGCCAAGGTGGTGGATTTACCCGAACCGGTGGTGCCGGTGAGAATTACGATACCGCGTGCCGCCTCTGAAACCTTGCGCAGAACATTGGGCAGTCCCAATTGTTCGAACGTCATAATTTTATTTTTTACATACCGGAAATTCATACAGAGCATATTACGCTGGCGGTGGATATTAACGCGGAATCTGCCGACATCGTCTTCATGATGAGAAATGTCCAAGTCACCGGTTTTACGAAAGAGTTCAACTTGATCCGGGGATGACACCTGTGACATAAAACGTTCAAGAATTTCTAAATCCGGGATAAAATCGCTGGAAACCATTTCTCCGTCAATGCGGTATGCAACCGGGCTGCGTTCTTTGATGTGAACATCGGAGGCTTCGGAAGAAACTGCTTTTTCCAGTACATTATGCAATAACGTGTTAGCCATTCGATTTTATCCCCATGTTTATATTATTTACAGCTATTAAAATGTTGAATTCAGTGTATCGTCAAATTTCTTTTTATGATGTGACTTATAATATTTTTTCCGCCGCGGTTTTCTCGGTTTCTCATAGGCTTCATCCATAAGCGTGTCCAGTTGTTCGTATTCAAGAGCGTAGTCAATATTATTTAATGATTTTATTTCTTCACTTTTTTCAGCTTTGTCGTGATGATGCGTCCGCTCTTTATCGCCGGTGACAGCATATTGAATCAAAGAAATAAACAGCAGCATTAGCGCGGCTTGAACTACTATTACAACGGCGATGCGGAATTCACCCCACAGCAGCGGCAATACGCTCAGTCCGATGATCAAAACGAGCAGATGCACCATTTGCACCGCGCGTTTGTGCGACATCCCCATCTTGACAAAACGGTGTGACAGGTGGTTATGGTCGCCAATATAGATTGGCTTATGATTGCGCAGTCTGATTAACACCACCGCCAAAGTGTCAAACAGCGGAATCGCTAAAATAAACAGCGGAATTAAGGCCGGGAAGCGGGTCAAAGAATAATCACGCGAGAAAAATGTCACACCGGCGCTCATCACCGCTAAAACATATCCTAGGAAATGGCTGCCGGAGTCTCCCATGAAAATTGTTGCCGGCGAATGATTAAAGAACCAAAATCCAACTCCAATGCCGCAGGTCAGCGCGCCTAAAACTGCCATAAAATACTGCTGATTCAACGCAGCCACAGCAGCAAACAACGCAATGGCGATGGTAACTGTCCCCACCGCTAAGCCATCCATATTGTCAAAAAAGTTTATCGCATTGATTAACAGCATAATCCAGAATACCGATAAACACCAGATAATAACCGGGTCATTGAAAAAAAAGCTGATTTTTACTCCGCCTAAGGTTACTGCGAGTGCTGCAATCACAAACTGTCCGGCGAATTTTATACCAGCATTTAACGATACTTTGTCGTCCAGCAGTCCCAGCATCATTGCGAGAAAGGCGCCGACAACAATAAAGAATACTTTGCCGGAAACGTAATTTACCCCGGAAAGATTCTGCGTAAGATCTTTTGAAAAGCTTTCGACATTGACTGATTTTAGCAGAATATATCCGGCGGCAATCGCGATTAACCAACCGGTGAACATTGCCAAACCGCCCAGCAGCGGAGTCGCTTTGCCGTGCCGCTTGTGGTGCTCGCCCTTAGGACGATCCATAAAATCCGTTGCCTCCGCCAGCATTTGGCACAACGGCGTCAGCGCCAATGTCAACCCGGCTCCAAGCAAAAATACAAACAAATAAAGATGCTGCCACAAAATCATCGTTACAATGCCCCGATTCTTTTAAATTATTTTACTTTTTTACAAGTTGTTCCTGTATTATTTAATTTCACCAGTCATATTATAGCAGTGTTTTAACAATTTTTAAAGAGCAATAATAGATTTATGAGTGCAAAATATATATTTGGCCCGGTTGCGTCACGCAGACTGGGTGCGTCTTTGGGCGTTGACCTGACTCCTGCCAAAACCTGTTCACTGAATTGCGTCTATTGCGAGGCGGGAGAAACGACGGCGCTGCTGCGCGAACGCCGTGAATACGTGCCAATCCGGGAGGTGCTGCGCCAATTGAATGAAGTGCTGGCATTGGAGCCGGCACTTGATTATGTTACTTTTTCCGGTGCCGGCGAACCTACGCTTAATTCTGGTCTGGGACAAGTCATCGAATTCATTAAGAATAATTATCCGCAGTATCCGGTCTGTTTGCTGACTAACGGCATTTTACTTGGGGATGCACAACTTCAGGCTGAAATCGCTCCGGTCGATTTGGTTATTCCGTCGCTGGATTGTTCTTCAGACGAGGAATTCTGGCAGATTAACCGGCCTGCTCCGGGGCTGACATTCGCCAGTTTGCGGGATGGATTAATTGATTATGCAGCCAAACGCAACAATATGCTTTGGCTGGAATTATTTATTGTTCCCGGAATTAATGATTCTGATGCGTCGATTGAACGTTTTGCTGCGCTGGTTCGGTCAATTAAACCTGACAAGGTGCAGCTGAATACGTTGGACCGCCCTGGTTGTGTGGATTGGATTGTGCCTTCGTCGCGTACCAACACGCTGCGCTTTATCAGTGTCCTGGAAAAGATTACCGCTGTTGAAGCCGTCGGACCATTCAAATACAAAAGTCCGTCGCTTTGTGCTGATTACAAGACAGAAGATATCGATGGCGCCATTGTCGAACTGGTACGCCGTCGTCCATGTACCATCGCCGATGTGCAATTGGCGTTGAATTTGCCCGGCGTAAAACTTAAACAGCGTCTTGATGCAATGGTTGAAGCCGGGATATTGCAGTCAGAACGCCAGACTCGCGGCGAGTTTTTTCGGCACTGCGATGACAAGTGCAATGATTAATCGGCTTAACCATTTTATGCTGGTTTGATAGAGTATCAATATCAACGGGATAATGCGGAAATTGCCGGGCGTGGTGATATGTTGAAAGAGACGGTTTCGCATTTTTATGGCTGTAGAAAGTATTACCGCCTTTGCTTTTTAGCAGTTTTGGTTCTATATTCTTAACCATTAAATCACTTTACCATTTGAAAATGCGGGGCGGATCCGCATCAGGAAGCATCGGTAATATGGGACCATTTCCTGGTCACTATGCAATTTATTGACAGGGTAAAAAGTAATTTCTGAAGGCAGGTGTATCATGTTGGGTATTTACCGTGTAGCCGCGGCTTCTCCGCGATTATCTGTGGCCGACACAGATTTCAATTCTGCCGAAATTATTAAAATGACGCTGGGTGCGGCTAAAGAGCGCGCCTCGGTCATTGTTTTTCCAGAATTATCAATCACCGCATATACCTGCGGCGACCTTTTTTTTCAATCTGTTCTGCTTGACGCTGCGATAAGTTCACTGCATAAAATTGCAGATGCCACAGCTAAATCTGAGATTATTGCCATTGTCGGCTTGCCTTTACGGTATCTCGGCGGGCTATATAATTGTGCCGCCGTTGTACAACACGGTAAAATTGCCGGGATTGTCCCAAAATCATCTATGCCAAATTATCGGGAATTTTACGAAAAACGCTGGTTCGATTCCGGCGCTGATATTGATAACCGTCAAATTATGCTGGCTGGTTCCGGCAATACTGTTCCATTTGGCAGCGATTTAATCTTTAATGCCGGTGCGTTCAGTTTTGGCATCGAGTTATGCGAAGATTTATGGAGCGTTATCCCACCCAGCTGCAATTTGGCAACTGCCGGCGCGTCGGTGATATTTAACCTTTCCGCCAGCAATGAAGTGGTAGCCAAATCCGAATACCGCCGGCAGTTGATTGAGCAGCAGAGCGCCAGAGCGGTTTGTGCTTATGTCTATGCTTCCGCCGGGGTGTTTGAATCAACTACCGATTTGGTCTTCAGCGGCCACTGTATGATCGCCGAAAATGGCAGAGTCACCGCTGAAAATGAACGCTTTCAGCGCAGCAATTCAATCATTTTCGCGGATGTTGATTGTGACCGAATTAATAATGCCAGAATCAGCGAAAGTTCGTTCCGTGACCAAAAATCTCAAAAAAACTATCGGAATATTCCTTTGGCCGCGGTAAAATCTTCGCCAAATTTAAATTACTTGAAAATTACCAAACACCCGTTTGTTCCTGCCAACCCTGACGAATGTTCCGCCCGCTGCCGCGAAATTTTTCAAATTCAGACTGCCGGGCTGGCGAAACGTTTTGAATATACCGGTGCCAAAAAAATGGTTATTGGTATTTCCGGCGGATTGGATTCTACGCTGGCATTATTGGTGTGCGCGGAAACCTGTAAACTGCTGCAGCGTCCTGCATCTTCTATCACCGCGGTGACTATGCCGGGATTTGGCACGACCGACCGCACTTATAACAATGCGGTGAAAATGTGCAGGCAAATAGGGGCGGATTTGCGCGAAATTGATATCATTCCGGCTTGCCTGCAGCACTTTCAGGATATCGGACATAATCCTGAAAATCATGACGTTACTTATGAAAATGTTCAGGCGCGCGAACGCACTCAACTGCTGATGGATATCGCCAACCGTGAATCCGGTTTGGTGATTGGCACCGGCGACCTCTCGGAAATTGCATTGGGATGGTCAACCTATTCCGGCGACCATATTTCTATGTATTCTGTCAATTGCTCTGTCCCGAAAACGCTTATCCGTTATATCATTCAGTGGGTCGCGGACAGCACCGAGAAAAAATTATCTAAAATCCTCAATGATGTTATCAATACTCCGGTCAGCCCGGAGCTGCTGCCCAACTCCAGAAAAAATGCGGTTAATCAGAAAACTGAAGAAATCATCGGCCCGTATGAACTGCACGATTTTTTCCTCTATCACATCATCAAATATGGCGCACCTCCCGCAAAAGTAAGAAAATTGGCGGAAAAAGCCTTCGCCGGAGATTATTCATCTGCACAAATAAAACAACATTTAGAATTATTTGTCCGCCGTTTTTTTTCACAGCAGTTTAAACGCAGCTGCATCCCGGACGGTCCAAAAGTCGGCACAATCAGCCTCTCGCCGCGTGGCGACTGGCGGATGCCTTCTGATGCCGCCGCAACCTCATGGCTGAATAACCTGCGATGAACCAGGAAGAATATTGGGACAATGTTGCCGGCAGTAAGGACTTTACGGTAGAATTTTATCCAGAAATGATTGATGGATTAGTGCCAAAAACTGCCCCGCTGCTGGATTTCGGCTGCGGATATGGCAGAATCCTGCTAATACTCCACCAACTGGGCTATACTAACCTGCACGGCTTGGATATTTCTGCCAAAATGATTGAATTAACCGCGGCCAAACTGCCTGATGCCGCATTGTGCCACTGCCGTGATTTCCCTCTTCCCTATCCAGATGACTGCTTTGCCGGAGTATTGTTGCTGGGCGTGCTGACCGCGGTTCCCGCCGCAGCGGCGCAGGAACGCTTGCTGGCAGAACTGGAACGCATTATTAAGCCGGGAGGATTTATTTACGTTGGCGATTTTTTATTGAATGAAGATGAGCGCAACGTTTTGCGGTACCGTAAATTTGAAGATAAATATCAGCAATACGGGGTTTTTGAAAGTGGCGATGGCGCGGTACTGCGTCACCACCGGCGTGAAGATATCGTGCAGCTCTTCCGCCATTTTAATATTAGTAAATTTAATGAAACTAAATACCGTACGATGAACGGCAATAACTCAAACGGATTTACGCTGATTGCGGTTTCGCGTAAAGATGCGGTATAAACGCTGCATCCTTTCGACATTGGATTTATACCATCCCGGTACCGGCGGACTTTCAGAATACAAACCAAACTCAAGATCTGTGCAATCTTTGTTAACTTTTAGATTGCTGCTCAGTATTATTTCCTCGGACAGCTACAGTACGGTACTGACGGGGAGAACGCCCAAATTTCTTTTTAAATTGCCTGGAGAAGTAGTTGGAATCGTGGAACCCGTTATTTAATGCTGTTTCTGTGATGTTGAAATCGGAACAGAGCAGCATTTTTGCCGCTTTTTGCAGCCGCAGATTGAGTAGAAAATCAATCGGACTCTGTCCTGTGGCATTTTTAAATACCAATAAGAGATTGTTCTTGGACATTCCAGACAGCTTGGCAATTTTGTCTAAATTCCACTCTTTGCTGTAATCTTTTTCGAGAAATCCAATGATTTTACCCAGCCGCAGCAGCCCCTTGCGTTTCGGTGACATCGCCTGCGCACTGTATTGGCGCGAAATTAATACTATCAGCGCCACTAAATGCGCAAACACCGCTGCATTGGCACCGCACGCCTGCTCCTCTACTTCGGCACGCATTTGCCGCACTAATTTCTCTACCGCCGCCAAGCCTTCCGGCTCAAGCTGGAGTTGGCTGGTGAAACGGTGGCTGTGGCGGTATGCCGGCTCTAAATGAAATATCGCCTGGTAGCCGGGCATTTGCCGCAATTCATGTTCCGGCAGCGGCAAACGGTCTGGAGCAAACATCACATTGTAATGTTCCATGGCGTTGCGCTTGATAAAGCAATGCTCGATATGACCCTGTATCAGAAACACATCGCCGGCAGCCACCGCATAATCAACTCCGTCAATCCGGTGAATACCATTGCCGCGAACAATGATTACCAGTTCGGAAAAATCATGCCGGTGCAGCGTTGCAGTCAAATCGTGGGCGTGCTGATATTCCAGACTGCGGTCAAGGTGTTTGACCATTATCGGAAAACCATCCCGCCCAAAGTAATCTTCGCCTTTTGCTAATAGCGCATTCAACATATTTCCCTTTTTTGTGAGATAATACTAGTTTTTTGTTATAAAGTCAAGGATAATTAGCAAAATATCAGTATATTTAGTATTAAAACTTGTAACAGCAGCCATTTAACCATAAGAGGCAAATCATGGCAACTTATTTTCCGGAAGTAAAAACTCAGGTAAAGTTCGAAGGACAAAAATCCAAGAACCCGCTCGCTTTCAAATTTTATGATGCCAACAAAAAAGTCGGCGGCAAAACCATGCGGGAACATCTGCGGTTTGCAGTAGCCTACTGGCATACTTTTAAAGGTTCAGGCGCGGATATTTTTGGCGCCGGCACATTCTGCCGTCCATGGCAGACCAGCAGCAACCCGATGAAAGCCGCGGAAGATACTTTGGAAGCAGCTTTCGAGTTTATCGCTAAACTTGGCGTTCCATATTATTGCTTTCATGACCGCGACATTGCGCCGGAAGGCAAAAACTTTACCGAATCCTGCAAGAATCTCGATAAAATTGTGGCTAAAGCCGCAAAACTACAAAAAAACACCGGCATAAAATTGCTGTGGGGCACCGCTAATCTATTCAGTCATCCCCGTTATGCCCACGGCGCCGCGACTAACCCTGACTCGCATGTTTTTGCTTATGCCTGCGCGCAGGTTAAACACGCCATGGATGCCACCGTCGCCCTCGGCGGAGAAAATTATCTGTTCTGGGGCGGCCGTGAAGGCTATGAAACTCTCTTGAATACTGACTATAAGCAGGAACAGGAACAGCTGGCGCGTTTTCTCACGATGGCGGTTGAATATGGCAAGAAAATCGGATTTAAAGGAAAATATTTTATTGAGCCGAAACCACATGAACCAACAAAACATCAATATGATTTTGACTCTGCCACATCACTCGGATTTCTCCAAAAATACGGACTGCTGGAACATTTTATGCTGAATATTGAGGCAAATCATGCAACCCTGGCAGGACATACTTTTGAACACGAGCTCACCGTGGCTTCCGCCGCCGGCAAACTCGGCAGCATCGACGCCAATGTCGGCGACGCACAGCTCGGCTGGGATACAGACCAATACCCGGCAGACATTTATAGCGCCGTCTATGCGATGCTGGTAGTGCTGAAGCAGGGCGGCATCGGTGGCGGATTGAACTTTGATGCCAAACCGCGCCGCGGTTCAACAGATACAGTGGACCTCTTCTACGGTCATATCGGCGCAATGGATGTTTTTGCCCGCGCCTTAATCATCGCTGACCGTATTATAAAAGATGGCGTTATCGGCGGAATCGTCGCTAACCGTTATGCCGGATTCAGCAAGGGCTACGGCGCCGATGTGATGAAGGGTAAATCTTCTTTGGAAAAATTGGAAAAAGTTATCCTGGAAAAAGGTGAACCGGTTATGCAGAGCGGCCGGCAGGAAATGATCGAAAACATCATTAACCAATATTTGATTTGAAAAATAGTCCGGAAAGAGTATCTTGCTGATAAGCACTTAAATAAGCTGATTCAATAACTTTTTCTTGAATAGTTTTTACCTTGGTCTGCAGGATTTTTTGTGACAGATCCTTAAGTCGCAAAAACGCGGAAAAGCGCAAAAGTCGGCGCCGAAGATCAATCGAGCGTCTATCAATGAAAGCGAACTGGTATTAGTTAAATAATTAAATCAGTATGGCACGAGGCAATATTATGGGTATATATCTTGGGTTAGACAGCAGCACACAGAGCTTGAAAGCAGAACTAATCGATATCTGCACAGGAAAAATAATTTGTTCTGAGTCAATTAATTTTGGCAGCGAACTACCGGAATACCGATGCCCTAGCGGTTTCCTGGAAAATGCCAACCCATTGGTCAAGCACGCCGACCCAATGTTATGGCTCGCCGCACTCGATATGCTCTTTGGCAAAATGCAGCAGCAGGGGCAGCCACTGGATAAAGTCTTGGGTATCAGCGGTTCAGGACAGCAGCACGGTTCGGTTTACCTTAATGCGCATTTTGAAAAAATCGTTGCCGCATTAACGCCAGACAAGACGCTTTCGGAACAGTTGGCGCCAGCTCTTTCACGCAAGACTGCTCCAATCTGGATGGACCGCGCAACTAATGCTGAATGCGTGGAACTGCAGCAGCAGTTCGGCGAACGGATGCAGCAGGATACCGGGTCTCCGGCTGTAGAACGCTTTACTGGTCCGCAAATCCGTAAATTTGCCAAGGATATGCCCGACGCATACCAGCAGACTGCCAGAATTCATCTTGTCAGCTCATTTATGGCTTCGGTGTTGTGCGGTAGATCCGCCCCGATTGATTTTGGCGATGGCGCCGGAATGAATTTACTTAACCTTAAAACCTTGAACTGGGACAGTGAAATTGCCGGCTTCACCGCGCCCGGGTTACTGGAAAAATTGCCATCCGCGGCAAGTCCAAATACCGTTGCCGGCAGAATCAATCCCTATTTCACTAAGTATGGACTTAATCCCGAGGCGCAGGTAGCGGTTTGGTCGGGTGACAATCCATGCAGTTTGGTCGGTGTTGGCGCGTCAGAACCGGGTACTGCGGTAATAAGCTTGGGGACGAGTGATACATTCTTCGCGGCAATGCCGCAATTCAAAACTGATCCAGCCGGATATGGTCATGTCTTCGGCAATCCAGCCGGCGGGTTTATGAGCTTGATTTGTTTTACCAACGGTTCGCTGGCGCGGGAAAAGGTTAGAGAAAAATGCCGGATTTCCTGGTCAGATTTTGACCGTGCAGTTGAACTTGTGCCGCCTGGCAACAATGGCAATCTGCTGCTGCCATATTTTACTGCCGAAAGCACTCCGCTAATCTTAGCGCCCGCAGTAAAATATCATGGAACAAAAGATTTTTGTTCAGGTACTTGCGCAGTTCCGGTAATGACCAGAGCCATACTTGAATCTCAAGCTTTAACCATGAAATTACATTCACGCTGGATTGGCAATCAATTTAACAAAATCCGCATCACCGGCGGAGCTTCTGAGTGCAGCTCTTTCCGCCAAATCCTCGCGGATGTATTCCAAACTAAAATTGAACAAATCGCTGTCGCCGATTCTGCCGGACTGGGTGCCGCGCTACGCGCTGCCAACACCGTCGGCAAAATCCCTTTTAAAGAGCTCTTTGCACAATTCTCCGCCGCGGCTGGTATAACTCAACCCAATCCAGACAACGCCTCGCTCTACTCCGCCGCATTGGAGCAGTACGCCGCACTGGAAAAAAAATAGTTACAATGTAGATCCACCTAAAATTAAAAATATTGGAATTTTCTGTGTTGGCTGTGTTTTTTAGGATAAAACTGGCGGAGAGGGTGGGATTCGAACCCACGGTAGAGTTGCCCCTACACAACATTTCCAATGTTGCGCCTTCGACCACTCGGCCACCTCTCCGCTCGGATGGAGCAAGAATTTGGAAACCTAAATATACATTATTGTTGCTAATAATCAAATCTTTAAACCACAGTTACCCGTCTATAACCAATAATTTTATAAAAAAATAGGTTTCTCCGCTTGATGAAATTATATTAGGTATTATCTTAATAATCCCTGTTAAGCCTGCCTTAAAAACGGAGAGGTGGCTGAGTGGCCGAAAGCACAGGTTTGCTAAACCTGCGTACGGGAAACTGTACCGAGGGTTCGAATCCCTCCCTCTCCGCCAGTTTATTTATTATGAGCTGATATCTCACAAAATGTAAAATAAGAAGACGATCTTCATTTATCCCTATAATGAGCCCAAAAAACTGTACAGGTGAATAAGGTGTAAAAAGTTCGAAAGA
>CAZITV010000003.1:0-47765 GCA_964542255.1 uncultured Victivallaceae bacterium | reverse complement strand
ATATTTTATGTTGAATAAAAATGGATGGTATAATGTCAATGAATAAAACAGAATTTGATAAAAGTAAACTTAAAAACTACAGTGAATCGCCTATCTATGACAATATCGTTGATATGGATTCGATGACGCTGAGCTGGACAAAAAATAAGGATTTTGGAACGTCTGCCTCACTTTTCTTTGGCAACGGGCAATACGGTGGGAATGCCTATGTGCTAGCAGATGATAAAATTGCAATTTTACTTTCATCCACCGACAGTTTTCGTAATTCTGATAGCCGCTTGATTAAACTAGGCCGAATTATCATCACGCTTAAAACTGATGACCCCACAGCGTTGGAAGTATCGCAAATTTTAAATTTAAAAGAAGGCGCGATAGAAATTACGCTGCATAAGAAAAAGGACTATAAATTTAGGATTTTTGCTGATGCCAATCATCCATTAATACAGGTTGACGCATATTCTCAAACAAACTTTGAATTAACGGTTGAGTTCGACCGCTTACGCCCGGAAGACATTCTCAGTTCCGCCGATGATTACATCAAATGGCATTATCCGAATCCAACGGGGCAACTTGATAAAGACTTAGAAATGCTGCATTTAAATAACTTATGCGGTAAATTTTCCGACGTTATCGCAGAAAGTTTTGGTGTTATAACCTGGAGTGGTAATGCAACACGTCACGGAGATATATTGTTAAAATGTCATCCGAATAATGAGCATCATATATTTATTTCACCGGGGAATCTTGATGAGCTGCTCTTGCAGCGCGACTTGATTGAACGTACGGATATCGAATCACGCTGGCAACAACATTTAACCTACTGGGATAACGCCTGGTCAAAGAGTCACATAAGATTGCGCTCCAATGACAAGACACCTGACTTTGACCAAAAATTAGCAAATTGGTTTAGAGACAATTTAAGCAAGGATATGGAATTTTTTGAGTCAGTCCGCGTAGTTCCCGGCACCAGCGTTGAGGCAATCAATACGATGCTGACAGTGCACCGCTATTTGACGCTAAGTTGCGGCAGAGGGCGTTTTCCGGCGAAATTTAATGGGGGAATGTTTTATCTAGACAATCCTACGGTGATACTTGGTAATCCGAGTGGACTTGATGTAGATAATCCTTGCTGGGGCGGACATTATTGGTTCCAAAATACCCGGCTTATATATTGGGGACTACTAGCCACGGGCGATTTTAATTTAATGAAAAGTTTTTTTTCAATGTACAGGAATATGCTGCCGTTGCGCATGGCAATGACCAAAGAATATTATAATCATAACGGCGCATATTTCGATGAAGTTATTAATCCAAATGGTATTATGAAATTGAGCGATTACTGCATTGATGAAGCGTTTCGTTCTGCTCACCCACCGTATTTAAACAAAAACACCTATATCCGCTACTATTGGCAATCTACTTTGGAATTGTCATTATTGGCATTGGAATTCTATTATTACACTAATGACAGTGAATTTTTGTGTGATACGGCGATTCCGCTGGTCGAAAACGCTTTAACATTTTATTTGGAACACTACCCGCGTGACAATCACGGAAAACTATTGATTACTCCAGCGCAATCATTAGAGACTTACCAGGAAATCAGCGAGTGGGATGTTGCAAGTAATTATCGCAAATCGGTACAACACGTGGTAAATCCGACTCCAGAGCTGGCGGGGATTAAATATATTCTTCAGAAAGTCGCCGGGATAGCTCAACTTGAAAAATTTATCAAATTGTACGACGGTGTATTGCCGGAAATTCCAATGGTGGTAAAATCTGGCAAAACATGCATAGATTTTGCCTACGAACATAATAATATGATATTAAACACTGAAAATCCAGAACTTTACGCTGTATTTCCGCACCGTATTTTTGGCATTGGCAAAGCAAATTTACAGACTGCGGTTAACAGTTACGAGCAGCGGGTGTTCAAAGGCAGCTGGGGATGGATTCAGGATGATATTCAAGCAGCGTGTCTTGGTTTAGCGGACGAAGCCGCACTTGCCATTGCACGTCGTTCAAAACATGTCAGTTTGTTCGCAAAATTTGTTGGCACATGGGGGCGAAATAACGATGAGTGTCCTGATTTTGACCATGCGAGTGTACTGGTTGTGGCTATACAGAAAATGCTGTTCCACGCTGAAGGTGATGATTTATTGTTGCTTCCAGCATGGCCTGATTACTGGGATGTTGAGTTTAAATTAAATATTCCAGGCAATAAAGTTATTGAATGCTCTGTAGTCAAAGGGAAATTAATTAAAAGTATAACTAAAGTTAATTAACAAAAGGTAACGATATGTCTATGTCATCAATTGAACGTTTTCACCAACTACTTGAACATAAAAAAATTGATAGGCCGCTGCGCTGGCTGGGAATTCCAACACCGGAAGCACTTCCTAAAATTCTTAGTTATTTTAATGTTGCAAATGAACTGGAGTTAAAAAAACTTTTAGATGATGATATTTATCCCGTTGATGTCGCATACAACAATCCACCCACTAATCATATCGCCTGTGCGTTTGATTGGCACATGGCACATGGCGGCGAAAGTTATACAGAGCGCACATTGACGGAAGAAGGCTTTTTTGCCCGCTGTAATGATTTAAATAAATTTAAGTGGCCTAATCCCGCAGAGCATATTGATATTGCCCAATGTATCAAAAACGCTAAACAAGTGCCTGTTGGAAAAATCGGTTTAGGCGTCATGTGGTCTGCGCATTTTCAAGATGCCTGTGCTGCATTTGGGATGGAAAACGCTTTAATACAAATGGCACTCGAACCAGATTTTGTTAAAGCTGTCATTGGCAAAATTGTTGATTTCTATCTCGAGGCAAATGAAATTTTTTACAAAGCGACTGAAGGGAAAATACAGGCTGTATTGCTTGGCAACGACTTAGGCAGTCAGCAAAGTTTAATGATTTCTCCAGAATATGTTAGAGAGTTTGTTATTCCTGGAGTTCGTGCACTGACAAAACAAGCACATAATCACGGCTTAAAGGTTATTTATCACTCCTGCGGTTCAATTCAACCAATTATACCTGACTTAGTTGATGCAGGAGCAGACATTATCCATCCCATCCAAGCATTGGCGCGTGGAATGAGCGCCAATGAATTAAAGGAAAAATATAGTGATAAGTACATCTACTGCGGTGGCGTTGACGTCCAGGATTTATTGGTTCACGGCACCCAAGAAGATGTAAAAGCTGAAATATCCAGACTGCTAAGTGTCTTCCCCAATAATTTAATCATTTCACCGAGCCATGAAGCAATTATGCCGGATGTTCATCCCCGTAATATTGAAATGATGTTTAAATGCTGAGGTTGTTATGAATAGATATGCAGCAGTAGTAGAAGTAAAACCGGATAGTGTAGATGAATATTGCCAGTTACATAAAGAAACATGGCAGGAAGTATTGAATATTTTAGATAACGCTAATATGCACAATTACTCAATATACCTACGTGAAATAAATAAATCAGGAATATTTCTCTTTAGTTACTTTGAATATACCGGCAATGATTTTGAAAAGGATATGGCTCTTGTCGCCGCCAACCCAATAACCCAAAAATGGTGGGCAGTATGCAAGCCGTGTCTCAAACCGCTTCATGGAATCACAATTGAACAATGCTGGGCTCCAATGACAGAGGTTTTTCATAAAAACTGATCTGGTTACATGAATAATAATGCAGCTCACGTTGTCATTTTTTCGTGCCTGCCACTTTATACTGAGTAGCTGTATAAATATACAAAAATCAATCGGAACATTTGTGCAAAAGCGGTAAACTTAAGAGCTCCCGGTTGCGGTTTATTAATTGCCAAAGTTTATGGTCACGGTAAAATAATTTAATAATCTTTGAGGAACTTAATCCCAATATTTGTGCAGTAGCCTGGATATCATAATGCTGCGAATGCAGCAAATCAAGTATTTCGGCCAGCCATAATGGATATTCCGGGCTATTAAGGCTTTTTATATTGATTTCCACCACCTTATTAGGAGTCACACGAATATTAAGGGCGATGAGCAACCGCATTTTTTTTAATGCGTTATGGCGGTTCTGTGTCTGACTTCGCTGGGAACAATCAGTTACGCTTATCCCGGTGGGAAGATGAACAATTCTAACAGCGGAAGAGGTTTTATTGCGTTTTTGTCCACCATTACCAGACCCCTTGAACATTTCCAAAGCGGAAATGGCAGAAAGTTCCTCATCAGTCATGCTCAGCCACGCGTTACGGATATCAACTGATATGCCCAAAGGTTTTAAAGCATTCATTTTAAACCAAACAATGTTTAGCCAATTTTATCGTCAATCAGTGATAACATATCTACGGCAGCATCTGGACGGGCAAGCTTTTTACCCCTTAAACCTTCAGCAATAAACTGTTGTGGTGCAGCTAGCCAGCGTTCGACAACGGCAGTAATATTCTCTTTATTACATCGTTTGTTGTCAATAATTACTGCGGCTCCGCAATCTGACATATACTTGGCATTGTAGTACTGATGGTTCTCCGACGCATACGGATACGGAACTAAAAATGCATATTTGCCGAATAATGTTAATTCAGCAATTGTACTGCCACCTGAACGGCAAAAAACCACATCAGCAGCTTGATAAAAAAGGTTCATATCGTTTGACGCCGGCAATATCAGTACTGGAAATGAAGCAGCCTGATAATCCTGATTCACAGATTCAAGTTTACCTTGACCAGTAAGGTGGATAACTTGAAATTGACCATTGCCTGCAGCCAGCAGCACCTCAGGCAAAGTATGGTTAAAAATTTCTGCGCCTTGACTTCCACCAAAAATTAACAACGTTGGCAGCAACGGATTTAGTGCTGCATTAAATTTCTGGTTAATTCTTAAGAGCGCGGCATTTTTGGTCATGGTGTCACACAACAATTCGGTTCGTACAGGCATTCCCGTAAATACGAACGGACAACACAATTTATCACGGTTGACTGGTGGAAAACCAGCACCAAGCAGGCGTGCCCACCGACTAAAAAAACGGTTTGCTTTGCCTATTTTGGCATTGCCGTCATGAAGAAATAAAGGAATCCGCAACCATATTGCGCCAATAACTGCTGGAGTTGAAGCAAAACTACCCATTGCAAGCAGTGCATCAGGCTTAAAATCCTTAAATTTACTTCTTGCCGTGACAATTCCAGAACAGATATCATGAATAAATTTATACGCAGTGCCCAAACTGCGCGGTATAGGAGAAGCGTTCAATTTTATCGATTCAATATCGTTCAATGCCGCGATGTCGGCCTGTTCAGCTGCATGTTTCCCGCTAAGGACAAGCAGCACCTCACCGCCATTTTTTTTAAACTCACGGGCGATACTTAATCCAGGGTAAAAATGTCCGCCAGTACCGCCGCAAGTAATTGCCAACTTTTTTAAATTAGTATAATTGCTCATTTTTTCCACAATCTTGTAATGAAAGAGAATTTATGTTTAATCGAGTCAATAATTTCGTCATTAAATCCTGGTTTAACCGTTTCAAACGCGATACTGAGTAGAATACTTACACTTATCATGCACATCAACATATTGCTGCCGCCGTAACTGATAAATGGTGCCGGCATGCCTTTGGTTGGAATACCACCGGCAACAACGCCGATATTTATGATTGCCTGAAGAGTAATCATCACCGTAATTGCCATCCCCAATAACATTCCAAGCCTGGTTCGCGAATTGATGCTGATCTTTAGCCCCAAATACATAAATGCCATGTAAGCAGCAATTACCATGCAAAGCGAGAAAAAACCTAGTTCCTCACCAACTATGGAAAGGATGAAGTCAGTATGAGATTCAGGCAAATACTTTGCTTTGAGCCGGCTATCCATAAAACCTATACCAAACCAACTGCCTGAACCAAGTGCTAAAAGTGAATTCCACAATTGATATCCATCAGCCTGCTGACTGATTTCAGGATCAGTGTACGAAATAATCCGTGACCAGCGTTCAGCGTCAAAACACTTGATAAACAAAAGTGCCGCCGGCGCAATTATCAACGCCGGGCCAAGTATAACGATAAGCCGCAATCCTGCGGCAAACATGACAATCACAATAACCGTTCCCAGCAATATGGTTGTCCCCAGATCCTTGCCATACAAAACGAATAAAAGCACCATGCCGCACGGTAAAGCAATTCTTAATGGTGTCTGCTTGGAAAAGTAACTATTCATAAAGCGAACGTTGTCTGCACAAAATTTTGAGATATAAATTGCGATAGCCAATTTTGCAAATTCTGATGGCTGAATACTTAAAGGAAAACCTCCAGGATTAATTCTAATCCAGCGATGAGCACCCTTAACCGCAGGGAAAAAAAAATCTGCAATAATCAAAAGAATGGTTGCAATCATTATCCAAACCATAGCATATTCGGTCAATCTCCTATGACCGAACAACAGCACAAATACGCCAATACAAAATCCAACGACAGCCCACGTCAACTGCTGATAAAAATATTTAGTTCCGGCAATACCATATGAAGTTGAATATAGCATGGTCAAACCAAATAACAACAAAATTGTAACAACGATTATCAAAAGCGAAGCATAAGTCAGTGACTTTTGCCCCTGGTGCTCATCATATATTTCAACTGGAGAATCAGCGTTATATATTTTCTTCATAGATTATTTTCTCCAAGAATTGGACGAGAAAAAAATCCCCACACGCAATCATCAACTGTAAAACTGCCCAGCATATCGAAGCCGGCATCATAACGTGAACGAAGCGCAGCAACTAGCGCATCACCATCAAAATCTGATAATGGAGCGAAGCGGTATTGGCGTTGATTGCGGTCACATTTTTGCATAATTAAATAGAGTTCATTCTGGTTGGAGCAAATACCACAAACTTCAAGGGGTTGACGCCTACGGCAGGCGCGATTAATTCGCGCAGAACAATTGCCGGCATCCTGCAATACATCTTGAATCGCAATTTTGATTATTCTAATCATGACAAATATAACTTATTGACTTCTGAATTGATAGTTTTTATCGCATGACTGCGACAGTAAGCAACTGCATCTTCGTCATCGATAATGACCTGCGGACTAATTTCTATTGCAATAACTGGTTTGCCAGACTTATCACGCGGAAAACTTACTCCAGCACGTTCCAATCTCCTAATATCCCTGTCAATCAACATATCCCTGCAACTTTCAACAGAATCCACACCGGTTTTATTTTTTGTAGGGGCAAATTCCTCGCTGCGCTCAGCTTCTAAAATCATAGTTTTAGCGGCCAACGGCAAAGCGTCGAAAATAAAAGATTCAAGTTTTACTGCATTGGCAATCTCTGGATTAATAATAACACCATTATCGTCCAGAAAAGAGACCTTTTTATCGGCGCGGTGCCAAGGCATATTCAACGCACCACCGTAAGTTAATTTTTCAATAAATTTACGGCTAATTATATGAATAGCCGGACTGCCGGCAATAAATTTCAAGGTACCGTCATCATTCCGTTTAACCGCCAAATTCTCTGGCAAATCACTGTACTCAATAATTTGTGTTTTACCGTCTGACAAACAAAAATTACCGAGCTTTTCAAATGGTTCGGTTTTCGCCAGCATTATTGCGCTCATTTCAGATTCTTCTAAAACATGCAATCCTAGAAACAGCGGATTGACAATGGAAACTAGCGGATTGTCAACCTGGAAATAAGATATATAATCAATGCCGTCCGCCTTCATCCGCCCTAAAGCTCCAGACCTTTTTAATGCCAGAAGAGTCCCGCCATGACCATCTGGAGCCAAAGCTAATGAATCTTTTTGAGAAAGTAGCAGTTTACCATCATATCCAATTGCCGGCATTACTCCTTGTGTAAAAAAAATAACGTTATCCGGATTTATACCAAAATATTCATTTTTTTCAAAATAATCTTTGGTTGCCACGTCGTTCAGCTTGCTGGTCATGATATACCACTGAAGTTCGTGGTCATACTTATAATTTAAACGTAAAATAGACTCAGCAAAATACTGAAACAATGTTTTGTTTTTCACCGGGGTAATCGGATAAGTACCCTTAGGACCGTCAAAACCCAACCTAGTGCCCTGTCCTCCCGCAACAGTCAAGGCGGCGACTCTACCCCCACATAACAATTCATGGCCTTTATCAAAGGCTCGATTATACAATTCAGCCTGTTCTTTATTTTTTGGCGCAACAGGAAAGTATGGAGCTGGTTGCAAATCATGTGGAATTAGTGTTTCAGGTTTGGTCAATACGTAGTTGTTAATTTGTCCAGATAAATTATCCCAATCAATGGATTTTATTTGACTGCCGAGTTGTTCTTGACTGTCAGCGCTCAATTCATGCCAAAATTTCAACAAATGCGTTTGGTCATACTGATTCAAAATATCATAAAGTTCCTGATACATGCATTACCTGCCTTAATTTTTTAATAATTTAAACTATTATCTAATAACTTTCAAACAGCTAATAACGGTTATGAAGATTTTCGTTTATAGATTAAGAATCTTAGAATCATACAAAATAATACTGCTTTTGAGACGTTAAAATAGCACAAATCTAAAACATAAAAGAACAACAATCAGATACTGAAAAAAAATTAAAAGCCGTAAGACAAAACACTAGTTATTATTCTGCATAAATTTACGAATAAATTCACTAGCTTCGCTATGAGCATCTTCCAAAACCAAATGTCCAGCGTGGGGTAACTCTAACACTTGAGCCTGAGGATAAAACAATTTCCACCTCTCCAAAAAACGATGGTCAAAACACCAATCATGCATGCCCCAAATAATACCTACTGGCTTTTCTCGAAACATCCAAAGCCCATGTTCAATTTCCAATAAACGCTCAAATGTAATGTGCTCGGTGTTAGTAGGAATATCCTGAATAAAACGTAATACCGCATTACGGGCGCTTTGCTCAGAATATGGCAACATATAACCTGTTTTAACTTCCTGACTTAACGCTTTAACAGTAGTCATTACCGTTGCGGCACGAACGAAAAGATTAAATTTTTTAACTAAAATTGAATCTAGCCACGGTATGCGGCAAAGTTTTATGCGAAACGGCATAAATTCTTGAGAGTAGGCAGCAGAATTTAAAATGATAATTTTAGCAATCATTTGCGGGTGTCTTACAGCAAATCCCATTCCGATGGCGCCACCCCAGTCATGGACTATCAGTGTTATGTTTTTTAAATTTAATCCAAACATTAAAGTTTCAAGATTGTCAATATGCGATTCGAGGCAATGATCAAATTTCTCAGGCTTATCAGACAGCCCGCAGCCCAAATGGTCAGGAGCAATCATACGATACTCGCTGCTAAACTCATGCACTAGATTACGAAACATAAACGACCATGTCGGATTGCCATGAACCATGACTATGGGCGGGGCATTTTCATCACCTTCATCCAAATAATGATAGTTATAATTATTTATTTTAAGATAATTTGAATTGAACGGATAGATAGCTTTAATCGGCTTTATATTAATATTCTTCTTATTATTGTGTTCCATTGTCACCATTTAACTCCAAGCATAGTACAATTAATACCGCTGCCGATACCCAGCAAAGCTACAATATCTCCTGGCAATACTTTACCTGTTTCAACTGCGATAGCTGTCGTGAGCGGACATGAAACTGAGCCGGTATTCCCAAAAGTCTCCAAAGTGGAAAAATCACGTTCAATATCTATTTTTAAACGTTCATATAGCATCTTGCGATGAACCGTCCCAACCTGATGAGTGCAATAGCAGCTAATTTGCTCACGGGTTATTCCAGTTGAAGCAAGAAATTTATCCCATGTAATAGACGCAGCATCAATCCCGCATTGCAGCAGCATTTCCGAATCAGTATTCATCAAAGTATCATTGTTATCACCCATACCCTTGTCGGCATTGCCACGGCACAATGTGTTATGCCTGGTAACTGAAAGCGAATCAGCACCAATCAGACGGTGATCGTGTGCGCCCATTCCCCGACGACAAACCATTACCGCGATTGCTCCTGAACCAATGGTAAGCGATGCAAATAGTGGTTTGATACTTTGACGTGTAAGAGTATGGTCATTGAGAATCTTTGAAATTGTAGTTTCCATTAAAGGACGAGAATTTTCTCCTGAGACTAGCATGCCGGCATTAATTTGACCCGCTTCAATCATTGCAGCAATGACATTAATTCCGGTTAAAATTCCTAAACATGCATTGGAAATATCGAAAGCTACAGCTGTTTCTGGAAGTTCAAGTTCATGATGAATGACAGTTGCTGTGGCAGGTTCAAGAAAATCTCTGCACACTGAACAATTTATAAGACAACCAATGTCATTTTTTGAGATTGAAGTCTGTGCCAGAGCCTTTCGCCCTGCCATAGCTGCAGCACTGCTTGGCATAATATTGGGTTGCCACAAACGGCGTGACTTAATGCCCGTCATCAATTCTAATCTGCCTTGTGGTAACTTTAGCCGTTGATATACCGGAGCCAGCTTCGCCTCGATTTCTTCTGACGTGACCATTAACGGCGGTAATTCATACGCCACACAATCAATATTTACATTTTTATAAAGCATAAGTCCAAACCGGTGAAATCGCCATAGATCCGAAGTTAACTTCACCATTATCTTTCATATCGGAGGAAATTATTTTACCACAGAGACCTGAATATTACCATCATTATCAATATTTATCGCGGATATTTTATCCGTATAATACCGAAGTTTCTTATCGGAAACCATAAAACTCACCAAATCGGGAACTTGAGTCCTAAGAAAAGACGGCAGGGGTAAATGCCCAAACTTGGCTGACTTTAACTCAAAAGAAAGCTTTCCAGGCGTTTTTTCCTGCGGTTCAATATATTTAAAAACACCGTTTAACTCGAGTTTATATGGTAAATATCGCAACATTTTGCCATAAATACTGATGCATAAATCACTGCCATTTTTTACTTCAACTAAGTACGCCGCAGTAAAATTTGGCTCTGCCGGAATTTCCTTCTCGGCATGCTTCTTTGGTAAAAAAGGTTTGCCCTGATCACTGGATGAAACCGGCGCAGCAGGAGTTGCTGCTGGAGGAGGCGCTGCAACTGGTGGCGGCAGCGACATTGTTTGCTTGGGACCAAGTGATGCACCTTGTTTTTGGGTAAAGGTGTTATTCGCACCGATACTGGCGGTGGCTGCCTGTTTTTTAAACGATTGAGATTGTTTATTCTGTTGTCCTGGAGGAGGAGGAGGCGTCGGCGGTACACGTTGTTCATCTAACATAAAATTAGCGGCAAATGTTGCCTCTGCCGGAGACAATTTCAATATTTTCTCTTCATTTTTTGCATATGCGATATCAAGTGCATCACAACTTAATTTTAATTCACTGATGGCCTTGTCGTCGAGGTTGTATTCGGGATTACTCACCGGCAAAAACAGCGCAACCACCAAAGCAATCGCAGCAACAATTAATGCCACATTCAATATCCTGCCCAGAATTTTCCACAAAACTTTGGTCTTATTATAATCTGGGTGAGTCATATCCAGAATTGCAAGTTTTTCACCACAATTTCGGCAAAAGATTGCGCCAAACTGATTCGAGCAACGGCATTTATTGCATACAACCAACATTTTTACAGCCTTTAAAAGTTAAAATTGATAATCTAATCTTTACTGGACGAAGCTGGAGCCGTGCTTGCGGCTGCAGCACTTTTAGATTCTGATTTTGCACTACTTTCAACATTTTTATCTTTTTCCGCACCTTTGGTATAGCTTTCTTTTCTATAATCTGTGCAGTAAAAACCATTACCCTTAAAGATAATACCAGCACCAGTGCCAATTTTTCGTTTCAATGCCATTTTGCCACAATGCGGACAATCTTTAAGCAAAGAATCGGTCATTCGTTGAAAAATATCAAACTCGTGACCGCATTTACTGCATATATATTCATAAGTAGGCATAACCTTTAATCTCCGTTGCAGTTAAAACAAATGTATTAAACTAAATCCAAAACAATTTATCTGGCAGCAAACTTAACAATTTCAGCATTGGTACCATAACGTTAAATCTTCACTTTTAAACAATAAACCAAGCGATGGTCTCAATTTAGTCGCTTAATTAAAGCAACCTAAAGTTTGTAAAGGAATAAGATAATACAAAAAAACAAATTCTCAAGCCGAAAGCTAGTTTATTAACTAGATTTAAAATAGAGCCTGCGATGCACCAATTAGGTGAATGGGTGCATTATAAACCAATTTTTTTACTGTTTTTTGATAGTTGCTCGTATTATTTACATTTATTCAGCATGAATTTCAGCATTAATCCGCATAATGGATTCAAGTTTTTCTGCTGTCACTTCCCATTCGCTGGTAATTTGTTCAATTTCTTTTTGAATTAAAGTCATCCTGCGGTTTGATTCAGCATAATTGGCAATCTGACCCGATGAGAAGAGTGTAGTTAACTGGATTTTCTCCAATTCAAGACTTTCTAATTGTTTTTCCAATATTGCTATTTTTTTTTCCGCATTTTTTTTATCCTGCTGAATTTCCTGACGTAATTTTGCCCTGGCGCGACGTCGTTCTTTTGCGGCATTTGCTTCTTTCTCATTACCTGCATTGTCACACTGAATTTGTCCACCAATTTCTTCGGATATTTTTTGCTGGTAATATTGATAATTGCCAAAATATTTTTTAACGGTTGGAGTTTTCATCGCAATGATTGAGGTGGCAACATTGCCGATAAACTCAATATCGTGACTTACTAAGCACAATGCGCCGGAATACTGTGACAAGGCATCCTGCAAAGCCTCGCGCGCCACGATATCTAAATGTGTTGTGGGTTCATCTAAGAGTAATAGATTGGGGGGATTTACGAAAATTCTAGCGAAGCATAAACGAATTTTCTCACCACCGCTTAATACTTTAACCTGTTTGTGAACGGCATCGCCAGAAAAGCCAAATGCACCTAAAACAGATTGCAAAGCATTCTGTTCACCATTTTCTGGCAATGCTGCTCGAACAACATCATAAACTGACTGTTCAGCCGATAAAATATCAGCAAACTCTTGTGCTTGATAGCCTTGAATAATATTATGCCCAAGCACAACTCGTCCTGAATTAGGAGCCAACCGTCCAGCAATCAGCCGCAATAATGTTGTTTTTCCTGTGCCGTTATAACCAATAATTGCAACTTTGTCACCACGTTCAATCTGCAATGACACATTATCCAGAATAACTGTTTCTGGATTATATGCAAAACAAACATCATCCAAACGCACCGCTTCTGCGCCTGATTGCGGAGGGGTAGGTAAAATAATTGATCCCGAGAAGTGCATGCTTTGAGGCATATCAATTACATCCATTTTTTCGAGTCGTTTCATCATACTTTGAGCTTGTGCAGCTTTGGTATTTTTTGCACGGAACCGTTCAATGGTTCTCTCTAATTGTTCACGTTTCCTATCTTGATTGCGTTTGGCAGCTTCTAAAGTTTTAAATCTGAAGTCTCGTTCGCTGCGATAAAAATCATAATCTCCAGAATATCTAGTAACTTTTCCGCTGTTAACTTCAAATGTAATACCAGTTAACTTTTTCAATAAATATCTATCGTGTGAAATTAATAACAGTGTTCCATTGTAAGCTTTTAAAAATCGACACAACCATTCCACCGCAGGTGTATCCAGGTAGTTTGAAGGTTCATCCAGTAACATAATATCTGGTTTGGCAATCAAAACACGGGTGAGTCCGCCACGCATTTGCCAGCCACCACTAAACGTATTAAGTGAATGTGAAAAAGCCTTTGGATGAAAGCCTAAACCACACAACGCCGCCTCCGCCTCGCTGCGCAGGCGGTATCCACCGGCGTGCTCATAATTAGCTTGCAATTCACCGTGTTCCCGCAATAGTGAAGTTTTATCGGCTTGATTTTCATGCAGCAGTTGTTCAATTTCACGCAATCGAATCAGGGCGGCACTCAATTTTGGATTGGCATCTGCAGCGTAATCCAACAATGACATTGTGCCGAAATGTTCAGGCAACTGTTGCCGCAAATAGCCAATACTATAATCATTTGGCATTAATACTTCGCCTTTATCCTGAACAATCTCTCCACTGATAAGACCTAAAATAGTACTTTTACCTGAACCGTTAGCGCCAACTATTCCTACCCGTTCTCCGGGATTAATTCTGAAATTAGCAGAATTTAGAATTATTTGGCCGCCGTAGCTTTTAGATACATTTTGAAAATCAATCATGAACAAATCCTGTAAAAAAGCAAACACTGGTATTATAACCAATCCTATTGAATCGAATTAAATAACACAGAAATCGCTTATAATAAATACCTTCCATGAAACTTAATATAATAATAAAATACTATTTTTTAAAAATAAAGTAAACTGCCCCTATGATGCATAATCCGGCCCAAACATAGTTAAGCTTGACACCTTCTTTCATATAAAAAAACGCAAATGGAACAAATATACTCAAAGTAATAACTTCCTGCAAGATTTTTAATTGAGCCAAACTCATTGTGCCATGTCCTATTCGATTCGCTGGTACCTGAAGGACGTATTCAAAAAATGCGATTCCCCAACTGATTAATATCGCAATCATTAAAGGCTTGTTGGCGAGAGTTTTTAAATGTCCATACCAAGCAAAAGTCATAAATATATTTGACATGGTCAGAAGTGCCACTGTTTTAATTATACTACTATCCATATTTATTCCAGCCGTTTTCGTTTTTAAATAACACGACACATCCACAAAATTGATTTATTATATTCAGAAGTTCTATCAGAGTCGAGTAATTATTGCAATTTGATTTAAAATGTGACATAATTGGCGAAAAAGAGCGCGTGATTATCTCAAAACAGGTCTGATTATTTTATAAATAAACTTAGTTAAATACAATTAACGATATTGTGATGCCATGAGTACCGCATCTTTTATGCTCGCTGCAATCTCTGACCATTTGCCTGAGGAGATATCAGCGCTTTTGCCAAGCCAAGTACCGCCAACCGCAACTACATCAGGAATTGAAAGATAATCCCCTGCGTTAGTTGCCGTGATACCGCCTGTTGGCATGAACTTTATACCAAGGTGTTTATAAGGAGCAATAATTGATTTAAGCATATTTATACCGCCAGCCGCTTCTGCAGGGAAAAACTTCAATAGAGTTGCACCTATTTCATATGCCTGCTCAACTTCAGAAGGCGTACACACACCGGGAGAAAATGCAAAATTAGCTTTAACTGCTTCACTAAGCACATTTGGATTAAAACCTGGGGCGACGGCAAATTTAGCGCCTGCGGTAAAGGCCCTGTGTAAATCTGCTATGTTCAAAATAGTGCCAGCTCCAATAACTAAATCAGGAAATTGATTAGAAACTTCTTTAATGATTTCAGGGGCAGCGTTGGTACGGAAAGTAATTTCTGCACCCATTAAACCTAATTTAGCAAAAAGTTCGCAAATTTTAACTCCGTCAGCAACCGTTTCAAGAGCTAATACTGGAATAATTTTAATTTGTGACAATGCTTGCACTGTGGCTAAAGTTTTTTCTTTATAGGAATCCATAGTTACCTCAAAAATGTCATTGTTTAACGCTCAACTCTGGCACCACCGCCAACCATAATTTTTTCAACTTCTTCAACTGATGCCATTGAAGTATCGCCAGGAGTAGTCATTGCCAAAGCACCATGTGCAGCACCATAATTTACAGCTTTGTCAGCACAACCAGTTTTCATAAAACCATAAATCAAACCTGATGCAAAGCTGTCGCCGCCTCCAACACGGTCAAATATTTCTAAATTTGAGCGGTGAATCGCCTCACAAAATTCTCCCTTTGCCCAACAAATAGCTCCCCAATCATTGATAGTTGCGCTTTTAACTGAGCGTAAAGTTGTTGCGACAACTTTAAAATTAGGATAGGCTGCAACTGCTTTGTTGATCATTTTCTTAAAGCTGGCAGTTTCAAGTTCAACAAGATTGTCATCAACACCATCAATGTCAAAACCAAGACTTGCGGTAAAATCCTCTTCGTTTCCAATCATCACATCAACATATTGTGCAATTTTCCGGTTAACTTCCTGGGCTTTCCCTTTGCCTCCAATAGATTTCCACAGTGAAGGACGATAGTTTAAGTCGTAGGAAACAATTGTGCCGTATTTCTTGGCTACATGCATTGCTTCAATAATCACATCCTGGGTTGTTTCCGATAAAGCCGCAAATATCCCCCCAGTATGGAACCAACGGACACCATACTCACCGAAAATTTTCTCCCAATTGATGTCACCTTTCTTTAGCTGTGAAGCCGCTGTATTCCCGCGGTCAGAACACCCTTGCGCACCGCGACAACCAAAACCGCGTTCAGTAAAATTAAGCCCATTCCGCACACTGCGGCCAATGCCGTCGTAAGGTACCCATTTTATCAATGCTGTATCGACGCCACCCTGCAAAATAAAATCTTCTAATAACCGTCCAATCTGATTATCGGCAAAAGCCGTTACGACTGCGGCACGTTGTTTAAAACAGCGGCGCAAACCGCGCGCGACATTGTATTCACCGCCACCCTCCCACGCCTTGAATTCCCTGGCGGTATGCACTCTGCCATCACCAGGGTCCAAACGTAACATAATTTCCCCCAGAGAAAGAATATCGTATTTACAACTATCAGCCGACTTGACATTCAAAACCTGCATTGATTACCTCGCAATATATCGTTAATTATATTATAGTTTATTTATAACCCGATTTCTCAGCACACCGATTTGGTCTATTTCTACCTCGACAACATCACCGCTGTGCAGAAAGCGCTGTGGTTTTCTTGCCATTCCAACCCCGCTGGGAGTACCAGTTAAAATCACAGTACCAGGCAAAAGCGTCATGCCGGCGGACAGATAAGATATGATTTTTCTAATGGAAAAAATCATATCTGATACTGGCTGATTTTGCATAATTTCCCCATTAAGACGCAATTTTATATGTAAATCATTTAGATTACTGATATCAGTATTCAGCAAAGGCCCCAATGGGCAGAACGTATCAAAAGATTTGCCCCTGGCCCACTGCGTATCAAGCTTTAATTGAACATCCCGCGCTGAAATATCATTGGCACAAGTAAATCCCAAGACATAATTCATTGCGTCATCTTCACTAACATAGCTGGCCGAATTACCAATCACAACCGCCAGTTCAGCTTCAAAGTCGACTTGTTCAGGGTAATTAGTTGGCAACACAATAGCATCATTATGGGCAATGAGCGAACTGTTTGCTTTAATAAAAACAATTGGTGCTGAAGGCAATACAGCGTCAAACTCCCGGCAATGGTCGGCATAATTTTTTCCAATTGCGATTATGTTAGGCGGTGATACAGGCGGGAGGAATGTTGTAATTGAACTAATTGGAACTGTCTCTCCAGTTTCCCGCAGATTGCCTTCAAAGAAAGTTCCGGCAAGTAATTTAACAATGCTATTTTCAATAACACCCAAACAACCGTTAGGATATAAATCATTTTTAAAACGAATATACTTCATGTCAAATTCTCAAGATATTGCTGTCATAAACAGTCGTGATAACATCTTTCAACCGCCAACATACAACTGTCTTTGTTGCCATAAATAAATCAACCGCTGCCGATTATCTAACATCTTCAGCTAAGACAAGAAAAATCAAAAGCAACAATAGCTTTTACCTGTACACTAATTTTTTCAATTAGCTCTTTCGGTACTTCAACATTAGTTTTAATTACAGCAAGTGAACAGCCGGTTTTAAGATCCTGAGGCGCACGAATGTCAATAATATTAATTTTCTTTTCGCCTAATATGCTGGCAATTTTTCCAATTACGCCAGGCGCATCACTGTATTCAACGAAAAGATTGTAGCCAGATGGTTCTAAATAGAGTTTATCATAATCATTAACCCTGGAAACCATCAAGTTGTTTTCCGTAATAGTTCCTCGCGCGCTAATTCTGTTTTCGCCTGCCAGTAAATCAATGGTCATCGCTTCACCATAATGCTTGGTTTCATCCGTTTCACGATTAACCAATTCAATTCCGCGCCCTTTGAGAAATTTTTCAGCTTCAGAAAAATCCAAGAATGGATCAAATTCTGCTGCAATGCCGGCAGTAATTGGAGAAGTCATCCATTTTGCGTACTGGCGCAATTCTCCATAGAAGCTAGTCTCAATACGGGTTGGATTGACATCACGGCCCAAGTAGTTACGCACTAAACCTGCTAAAGCAAACGCCAAGCGCTGGTAGCTGGCATCTAATCCGTCTGGGATCCCCTTATTTACAACACTATTGGTAATTCCTTGTTCAAAATACTCAATGGTTTGTGTTGCCGCACGTTTGGCAGCTTCAAGATTAGCTTCCTTAGTATTTGCTCCGAGATGCGGCAACATCAAATCAGCTATGTCGGCAACTGGTTTTACACCGGGTTCATCTTTAGGATAAACATCAGTTGCAAAAATAATTTTTTTGTTTTTCTTGGCTTCTCTTAAATCATCTTCATTAATAACCCCCGAGCGTGCGCAATTAACAAGCACTGCCCCGCTTTTCATCGTTGCAAAAAGCTTTTGATTGACCATTCCTTTAGTTTCACTATTTTCAGGAATATGCAAAGAAATAAAGTCCGACTCAGCAAAGATTTTTTCAACGGAACAGAGTTCAACACCAAGTTTTTCTGCCATTGCCGGCGCTAACATTGGGTCATATCCCAAAAACCTCATTTCAAAACCGGCGAGACGCTTTACTAGAAGACGGCCAATGTTCCCCAGTCCCAAAATGCCGATGGTCTTACCAGTCAGTTCAGAACCCAACATCCGGTTCTTTTCCCATAATCCTGCACGAGTTGTCATATCACCTTCGACAACAAAACGTGATACTGCCAACATCATGGCAACAACTTCTTCAGCAACAGCGTTAGAATTGGCGCCAGGAGTATTCATAACATCGATGTTTTTCCGTCTGGCATATTTAGTATCAATTGTGTCATAACCGGCTCCGGCGCGGACTACCAGACGCAATTGTGGCAATGCATCAATAATTTTCTGGGTCACTTTTTCACTACGCACAATTAAAACTTCAGCATCAGAATTTTTTTCGGTCAGTACATCAAACGGCGTTTCTGCATCTAGTACGACATTGAAGCCTTTGTCTAATAAGATTTTTGCAGCAAACTTATCTAATTTTGTCGGGATTAAAACCTTTTTCATTGCTATTTACCTTCATATTTAAAATTTTTGTTTAACATTATTGTTAAACTTTGCAAAAAATAATGAGACACTGGACGCGCAAAACCATATTAAACGTTACTTCAAAACAGCGTTGCCATTGTAATTTAAATTAATTGAGCAGCGTGTATCTCCACTTGTTTGAGCTTGTACTATGGCACTCTGCAAGACAACCAATAGAAAATTTAGTTTTTTCCGTGGCATAACTGCTTCATACGGACGTTCTTTGTATTGTAATTTTACCGTTAACTGTTCCTGATTACGAATACTAACAGCAGAAATTTTCAATTCCGGGAAATTTCTAACCGCCAGCATAATCAATTCCAACGCTGGCAAAATATCAGGTAAATCCATACCCTCAACGATTGAATTCTTATTGTCAAGCCCCAATATGACTGGCATATCCTGATTGACATTATTGCAATACTTGCGATTTAATATAACCGCCTTTTCATCAACTACCCAATTGGAACGGTTGTTGGCAATAAATGCACGCGGGATACGCTCTACAGCATTAATAGTTAAAGTATCCGGCAGAATGCGCATTACACTAACTGTCTCTAAATTAGCAATTCGTTTTAATAATTTTTGGCGCAACTCACCGAGATTTAAGCTAAAAAGGTTATCCCGCCCAATAGTCAAGCCAAGTTTTTCAGCGACTAATTTATTTTTCCCGTCCCACCAGCCAGAACTATTAAACTCAATGCGCTGCAGAATAAAGCGCCCATTGCCGGCAAAAAGCGCATTGGCGACATATCTAAAACCAAAAAAACAAGATATCGCAATAACCGCCAGCAGAGTCAAGAATATAGACACTCTGACCGCTTGTTCGCGTCCTTTCCGATTCTGTTGTGTATCAGTTTTTTGTGTTCTTGCCGCCACGTTTTACCTATATTATTTTATTAATCGCTAAACTTTAATAGCGAAAAATATAAATGGATTATTAAAATTAGTGCAATTAAATAAATGGTACCCCGGGCAGGAATTGAACCTGCGACCACCTGATTAGAAGTCAGATGCTCTATCCTCTGAGCTACCGGGGCAAGCACAGGTAAAATATGCCTTATCTTTCGAAAAAAACAACTATAAGTAACACATAAATTTCTATTTTTTGAACGTTTACTTGTCGCTGTAAAACTTCATTCGTTTAGCAATAGACATGCTACGGAACAATTGTTCTGGCAGTCGAGTATAAATCACAACCAAATGAGTCAGTAGCAACAATTAATGGCAGGTCTTTAACAACCAGACGGTGAATGGCCTCAGCGCCTAAATCATTAAATAAAATAACTTCAGCCGAAATAATACATTTAGCTATTAATGCCGCAGCACCGCCGGTCGCAGCGAAATAAACACATTTATGTTTTTTCATGGCGTTGATGACGGATATATCTCTGGCGCCCTTGCCAATCATCCCCTTTAATCCTGCATAAGCAATAAGTGATGGGGAATAGGCGTCCATACGGTAACTAGTCGTTGGCCCCGCACTACCAATTGGATGTCCTGGCCTGGCAGGGGATGGACCAACAAAATATATAACTTGACCGTTAAGATCTACAGGTAATTGTTCACAGCGGTCAATGTAGCCGCATAATCTTTTATGCGCGGCATCCCTGGCTGTATAAATGACACCTGATAACAGCACGCGCTGTCCGGCGACCATCTCCGCAACGACCGCGTCGTCAAACGGTGTTGAGATTTTAATTTCTGACATTTTCTTCAAAGCTCCATTTCTGCGTGCCGGGCGGCATGGCAATTGAGATTGACCGCAACAGGCAATGAAGCTATATGGCAGGGGAAATATTCAATATGTACAGCAAAAGCTGTTATCCTGCCGCCTAAACCCTGCGGGCCAACACCAGAACGATTGATGCTGGTTAACATATCACATTCCAAGGCAGCATAATCAGGATTCGAATTATGTTGACCAACTTGACGTAGTAATGCTGTTTTTGCCAGCAACGCAACCTTTTCAAAGTTTCCACCAATCCCTACGCCAACAATAGTTGGTGGACAAGGATTCCCTCCAGAATTCACTACAGTATTTGTGACAAAATCAATAATATCTTGGCGTGAAGCTGAGGGGGAGAACATTTTAATGGCACTCATATTTTCTGCGCCACCGCCCTTAGGTACGATAATAATTTTCAGTTTATCGCCTGGCACTAATTGAAAATTGATAATAGCCGGAGTGTTATCACCGGTATTTTGACGATTAAACAGCGGGTCTGCAACAATAGATTTACGCAAATAACCTTGACAATATGCTGCTGCAGTTGCCTCCTGCAATGCCTGAACAAGACCACCACCGGTAACTCTAACATTTTCACCCATATAGACAAAATAAACTGCTGTACCAGTGTCTTGACAAATTGGCATAGATTCATTATACGCAATTTTCGCATTTAATAAATATTGCGATAAAAATTCCTTGCCAAACTCAGATTGTTCAATTATTAACGCTTCCTCAATGGCAGTCAAAACATCTTGCGGTAAGTTATAGGCAGCCTTCATGCAAAGAGCTGCAACTCTTTGTACCAACGTTTTGTAGTCAATACTTTTCATGGCAAACTTCCGGTATAAGTCATAGAAATTACCGTTACACAAAGCAAATCTTATTTCTTTTTGACATGGCGATGATATTCTTGCAGACTGCAAATCTCCATCCGCCCGCCCATATCCCGCAACGCTTTCATCCCTTCAATGGCAGCGGACATGCCGTCCAGTGTAGTGGTAATTGGTATGCCATGAGATACAGCTTGAGCACGCATTTGAATTTCGTCAACTTTAGATTCAGCACCGGTTTCAGGAGTGTTAATAATCCACTGAATTCTTTTTTCGTTCATCATATCCAGCAGGTTCGGCCTGCCGCGTGATATTCTAAAGATTGCATTGCATTTAATACCGGCGTTATAGAGTACGGTAGAAGTGCCGCGGGTAGCATAGATTGTAAAGCCAAGATTTACCAGACTCTTTACCAGCGGAACGGCTGCATCTTTGTCAATATCTCTGAAGCCGACGAAAACATTGCCGCCGGTAGGCAGTGTGTTTCCTGCTGCCACCTGCGTTTTAAGATATGCCACTCCGGGGGAATAATCCAGTCCCATAACTTCACCAGTAGATTTCATTTCAGGACTTAGGGCGATATCTATACCGGGGAAACGTACGAACGGAAATACCGCCTCTTTTACAACGGTATGTTTTGGTATAATTTCTTTGGTAAAATTCAAATCTTTCAATTTTTTCCCAGCCATCACCAGTGCTGCCAGCTTGGCAAGAGGAACACCTATCGCTTTACTGACAAATGGCACAGTACGTGAAGCACGGGGGTTCACTTCCAAAATATATACTTCAGAATTTTGGACGGCATATTGAATATTCATCAACCCGCAAACTTTTAGTTCTTTTGCCAGAGCAAATGAATGTTTGCGGATTTTATCCAAAACCTCATTGCTAAGTGTTTGAGTTGGAATAATACAGGCACTGTCACCAGAATGAATACCCGCCAGTTCAACATGTTCCATAATCGCGCCAATGACTGATTTTTCACCGTCAGAAATCAAATCTACATCTAATTCTGTCGCATCTTCTAGAAACCTGTCTATCAGCACTGGTCGGTCTTCTGAGGCAGCTACTGCTTCAGCAACATATTTTCTCAAATAATTTTCATTATAAACTATTACCATTGCCCTGCCGCCAAGTACAAATGACGGCCTTACCAAAACAGGGTAACCGATCCGGTTGGCAATTTCTATCGCTTCATCAATATTTTTCGCCATACCGTTGGGTGGTTGCGATATTTTTAGCTTATCAACGATTTTCTTAAAGAAATCACGGTCTTCTGCTGCTTCGATATCAGCAGGGCTGGTACCAATAATTTTCACTCCGGCGCCAGCCAGTTTCTGCGCCAAGTTCAATGGTGTTTGTCCGCCAAACTGAACAATTACACCTTCACATTGCTCACGTTCGTAAACGTGCAGGACATCTTCAAAAGTAAGTGGCTCAAAATATAGCTTATCGCTTGTATCGTAGTCAGTACTGACAGTTTCTGGATTGCTGTTTACCATAATCGTTTCATAACCGGCATCCCGAAGCGCAAATGAAGCGTGAACACAGCAATAATCAAATTCGATGCCCTGCCCGATACGGTTAGGACCTCCTCCAAGAATCATAATACTTTTTTTACCAGTTTTCCGCACTTCATCATTTACACCGTATGTCGAATAATAATAAGGCGTATAAGCCTCAAATTCTCCGGCGCAAGTATCAACTAGAGCGTAAACCGGCATTATGCCCAGCTTTTTACGGCAATTATAAACCGTAATATCATCTGAATTCAGCAAATATGCAATTTGCCTGTCGGAATAACCAAATTCTTTTATTTGCGTAAAGAAAGGCTTGTCTTTAGATAATTTATCCAGCGAACCGACAGAACTAATTTCGTCCTCAAATGCGGCTAATTCGTGCATATGGCGTAAAAACCAAGGGTCAATCCAAGTCATTGCGTTAACCTGCTCAACGCTCCAACCGCGCCGGAACGCTTCACGAATAACAAAAACTCGTTCGCAATTTGGACGCCGCAGTTCAGCTTCAAGATACTGGTCAGACATATCAGCAAATTTTACATCTTTGCCATCGGCGCCAAAGCCGGCGCGGCCAGTTTCAAGTGAACGCAATGCTTTTTGGAAGGATTGTTTAAATGTCTTCCCGATACTCATTGCTTCGCCTACCGACTTCATTTGTGTGGTAAGAGTACTGTCCGCAGCCTGGAATTTTTCGAAAGCAAAACGCGGTATTTTGGTAACAACGTAATCAATACTCGGTTCGAAGCATGCCGGCGTTACGCGTGTGATGTCGTTACAAATTTCATCAAGCGTATACCCCACTGCCAGCTTTGCGGCAATCTTGGCAATCGGGAAACCAGTTGCTTTGGATGCCAAAGCGCTAGAACGTGAAACCCGCGGATTCATTTCGATAATTACCATGCGTCCGTTTTGAGGATTCACCGCCCACTGTACATTGGAACCGCCAGTTTCGACACCGATGGCACGCATTACCCTTAATGAGGCATCACGCATATCCTGATAACAACGGTCTGTAAGTGTCTGTGCCGGTGCGACAGTAATACTATCGCCGGTATGAACTCCCATTGGGTCAATATTTTCAATAGAACAGACGATAACTGCGTTATCTTTTTTGTCGCGCATCACTTCAAGTTCAAATTCTTTCCATCCAAGAAGTGATTCTTCAATCAGTACTTCACGATTTCGACTTGCATCGAGTCCGCGCGACACAATTTCGACGAATTGGTCCATATTATAGGCGATACCGCCGCCTGTACCGCCAAGAGTAAATCCTGGACGAATAACTAACGGCATAGTACCAATTTGCTTTGAAATACAAATTGCTTCCTCAAGCGAATGGGCAGAACCACTGCGAGGCAAATCCAGACCAATATCACTCATGGTGTTTTTAAATAATTCACGATCTTCTGCCCTGCGAATTGCGTCTGCATTAGCTCCAATCATCTCCACTCTGTAGCGTTCAAGGATACCTGAGTCGTAAAGTTCCATCGCCAAATTCAAAGCCGTCTGTCCACCAAGTGTAGGCAGCAACGCATCAGGACGTTCTCGACGAATAATCTCATGCAAAATTTCTTTTGTTAACGGTTCGATATACGTACGGTTGGCAAAATCAGGATCGGTCATGATTGTCGCAGGATTACTATTTACAAGTACGACCTCATATCCGTCTTCGCGCAAAGCCTTGCAAGCCTGAGTGCCGGAATAATCAAATTCACAAGCCTGTCCAATCACGATTGGGCCAGAACCAATCAGCATAATTTTCTGTATGTCTTTACGTTTTGGCATATTAAATCCTGTAGTTATATGTTAATTTTATGTTTTATATTTGACTGCTGCTGCGATAAAGTCCTGAAAGAGCGGATGCGAGTGTAGTGGAGAAGATTTAAATTCTGGATGAAACTGGCAGGCAACGAACCAGCGCAATGTGGGGATTTCAATAATTTCGATTAGTGTGCCATCCGGTGATTTACCAGAAAAAATCATCCCATTTTTTTCAAAATGTTCTAAATAAAGATTATTAAATTCATAGCGGTGACGATGCCGTTCGGAAATATCACTACTCATATATGCTTGAAACGCTTTGCTTGCCGGGGTTACTTTGCATGGGTATGCACCCAACCGCATCGTCCCGCCTTTATCGCTAATAGTTTTTTGCGTAAGCATTAAGTCAATTACAGGGTGAGGTGTTTTCATGTTGAACTCAGCGCTGTCAGCATCATTAATGCCCAGAACATTGCGGGCAAATTCTATCACTGCACACTGCATTCCTAAACAAATACCTAAAAACGGGATATTGTTTTCTCTGGCATATTTGATAGCTTTAATTTTACCGGGGATTCCGCGGTCGCCGAAACCTCCTGGTACCAGTATCGCGTCAACATCGCTGATATGACTAAAGTCAGTTACTTTCTCCAAGTCCTCTGCCTCAACCATCTTGATTTCAACAGAAACTTTATTGGCAATTGCTGCATGACTTAATGCCTCATATATGCTTTTATAGGCATCTTTTAACTTGATATATTTGCCAACTACCGCAACTTTTACAGACATTTTATCTGGTTGTTTCACTACATCTAACATATTTTCCCAAGATTCAATGTGTAAATCTCTTTCCGGCAAATTCAACAGTTTTAACACTTTGGTGTCCAACTGCTGGTTGGCAAGTTCAACCGGGACTTCATAAATTGACGTGGCAACATCTTGCTCTTCAATCACCAGCTCTCTGGCAATATTACAAAACAGCGAAAGCTTGGCAAAATGTTCATCCTGTAACGGTTTTTCGGTACGGCAGATCAGAATATCTGGAATAATTCCAATTTCGCGCAGGGTGCCAACCGATTGCTGTGAGGGTTTTGTTTTCATCTCACCCGCAGCACGGATATAAGGCACTAATGTTAAATGAATAAATATTGTATTACCGCTACCCGATTCATGCTTAAACTGTCGACTAGCTTCAAGAAATGGCAATGACTCAATATCGCCAGCGGTGCCGCCTACTTCTGTAATGGCAATATCAGTATCTGGTGATTCCAAAATAGTAATTGCACGCTTTATTTCATCGGTAATATGCGGAATAACTTGTACCGTGCCTCCTAGATATTCGCCTCGGCGTTCTCTGGCAATAACGGTACTGTAAATTTTTCCTGAAGTAAAATTACTGGCACGTGAACATTGAATCCCGGCAAACCGTTCATAATGTCCCAAATCCAAATCCGTTTCTGCCCCATCATCCGTGACATAGACTTCACCGTGCTGATATGGCGACATAGTTCCCGGGTCAACATTTATATACGGGTCGAACTTTTGCATTGCTACTCGATAGCCGCGACTTTTAAGCAGCATTGCCAGAGAAGCTGCGGTAATACCTTTTCCTAAAGATGAAACCACGCCACCGGTGATGAAGATATGCTTTGTCATAACTGATATTCCTAAATTGAACCGGAAAGCCGGTTCAGAATAATATAAATTCAAAAAAAAACACCAAGATTGCTCTGATGTTTTTAACGGAATGAGTGTCAGAACGGACTTAAATATTACTCCATATCCGCCATTTTTCAAGCAATAAAATAAAAAATATATACAGAAACAACATCGTATGCAAATATAATTCATTAATTTTTCATAAACACTTGCTTTTTACGCAAATATGCGCTATACTATAGTCAGAAGTTTTAGGGTTTAGGACTTTTAAGTTCCTATACGCAATTTTCTCCTCTTCATAATTACTCCTCTAAAACACTTGGAAGCCTAAACCTTAAACTTCTCTAATAAAACTTCAATTATTTTACCAACCTATTTGCTTTAATAGCTTTTAAGAATAAATTTTACCTACTTATTAACATCTCATTGATTAGTTTTTGCTTAAACTAATAACATTGTAATAATAAAAAGGCACCTGATGATTGACAATACTTTTTTTTTGATTGACGCTTATGCCCAAATTTACCGTGCGTTTTACGCTATACGCAACCTCTCAAACAGTAAAGGACAAGCCACAAATGCAGTTTTTGTTATGGCAAAATTTCTTATAAGAATTAATAATGAATATCCAACTAATTTAGGGGCTTTTCTATTTGATGTTGGTAAACCTGCGTTTCGTTTAGAAATTGCGCCTACATATAAAGCGAACCGTCCTGCAATGCCTGATGATCTTAAGACACAGGTTCCTTATATACAAGAACTAATAACTGCTTTTGGCTGGAAAATCTATAGCCAACACGGCTACGAAGCCGACGACTTAATTGCAGCCATAGCTAATGATTTTCAAAATCATCCGATAAAAATAGTTAGCAGTGACAAAGACTTAAGCCAAATTGTTTCGAGCAGAATAACAATATTGGCAAATGCCAAGGACAACGGTTTTGAAACACGTGGCATCAATGAAATTAGAGAAAAATTTGGAGTAACCCCTTCACAAATTGTAGGCTTTCTAGCAATGCTTGGGGATAGTTCCGACAATATTCCCGGAGTACCTGGGATTGGAGCGAAAACTGCCGCAGCGTTATTGCAACAATTCGATTCGATTGACGCAATTATTGAAAAGCCGGAAATTATCAGCAATGAAAAAATTAAAAATAAAATTATAGAAAACTTAGACATGATCAGGAAAAATGTTCAATTAATCACTTTAAAAAGAGAGATACCTGATAAAACGTGGCACTCGGAGGATGATTTTATTAAATCTCAACCAAATTGGTCAAAAATAAAGCAAATATGCGATGATTTAGAACTGCGTTCAGTTCTCAAGGAAATACCTGATAAGAATCAGAATGATGATCTTTTTTCTATATCTAATGATAAAAAAATGCAGCCAAAATCGTCTTTATATACACCGGATATGTTTGACAATTAGTATAAATAAAATTATAATCTAAATCGCACAAAAAAACGATTCAAAATATTTGAGAAAAAATAATTCTGAAGCATAATAATATTATGAATGAGAAAAACATATTTATTGATTTTAACGTCAAAGAATTGTCAGAATCACAACTGGCAGAAATAATTACATTCCATAATCAACGCTATTGGGCAGATAATGATGCAATTATTTCCGACGAACGATATGACGAATTAGTACGCGCTCTAGAAGCGGTCAACCCTAATCACAATATTTTAACACAACTTAATACTCCCGCTGTTGCTGGTAACGGTAAAGTCAGCCATGAGAAACCCATGCTTTCACTTGACAAAGCATATTCTCTGGAGGAAATAATCAGTTGGGCTAATAAATTTATCCGTAGCCAAGACGAAATGCTTCTAATTCAACCTAAGTATGACGGTATTTCAGCAAATTTCACTGATAATACTCTTGCCACCCGTGGTGATGGCACAAACGGAGAAAATATCTCTGACAAGATTCCGCTAATTGAGTTAGAAACAAATGGTTATACTGGCAAACTTGACCGCCCTGTTCGCGGTGAAATAGTTATTCGCAATGATGATTTCATCAACATTTATTCAAAAGTAATCAAAAAAGGTGGTGGTCATTACAAAAACTCGAGAAACGCTGTTGCTGGAATTATGGGTCAGAAAGACATTAGCGATATGGTTAGTCAGCATGCAAAACTAACTCTTGTTGATTATGAATTACATTCTAAGCAAATTACATATTCAAATTTGGCTGCCAGCTGGCCGAAAATTCTATCTTTTGTTGAATCATTGCCCTACCCCACGGACGGGATTGTCATAAAATTTGCAGATTCACAATATAGCGATTCGCTCGGCAACACTGCCCACCACCCACGCGGGCAAATAGCTTTTAAATTCAGCGGAATTCGCAAAGAAAGCAAATTACTCGATGTTCAATGGAGTTTTGGCAAAAATTGCCTCACGCCTGTTGCAGTTATCGAGCCTGTTGAAATTAGTGGTATTACTATCCGCCATGCCAGTTTACACAACATACAAAATATTATTGACCGCGACATTCATATTGGTGACATTGTCATTGTAGAACGTGCCGGAGACGTAATTCCATATATTGTTTCCACCATACCCGGGTCAACAAGACAATCTGCGGTGATAGAATTATGTCCATCCTGCACAACTACTTTATCTCGCCGAGGTCCAGAACTGTGCTGTAATAATCCTGATTGTTTTGAAACAAAACTGCAAAAATTATCTGCGGCTGTGAAAAACATTGGCATTGAAAGGCTAGGCGAACCCAATATTAGAAAAATGATGAAGTCGTTGCACGTCAACACGTTAAAAGATATTTTTTCACTAAGCTTGCCCGACATATTAACAATTGATGGATTTAAAGATAAATCTGCGTTAAATTTATTTCAGGAAATTAACAATGCCAAAACTGTTAATGACTTCAAACTGTTAGCAGCTTTGAATATTCCTAATATCGGGGTAAATGTTTCAAAGGCAATTCTTGCTGAATATTCACTCGATGAGTTGCGTAAACTGTCCCCGGAAACCTTGGCATCAATTGGCGGCATTGGTCCAGAACGCGCCGCCGCATTGCGGCGTGAACTCGATTCTCAAGCGCCAATACTTGATGAATTGCTCGAATGTGTTCAACTAATTCCTACCAAGGGAACGGCTTCGCTAATTAATCCAAAAATCTGTTTTACCGGAAAAATGCCTGAGCCTAGAGAATATTATGAAAAAATTGCACTTGAGCGAGGCTATGAACCGATTGATTCAGTAAATAAAGAATTAAGTCTGCTAGTTGCGGAATCGCCCACGGCATCTGGCGGCAAACTTGACAAAGCACGTAAACTTAATATAAAAATCATCAGTGTCGATGAGTGGATTAGCAATACTCAAACTATTGCTCCGCAGACAAATAATTCGGCGTTGCCTTCGCAAATGGTACCGATTAACAGCACTACTACCAGTTCCATAAAAGAACAAGCCACTTTTAATTTTTAGTAATTCTGAATCCGTTGTATTTACAGACTTGTGCATATAATTTCCATGTAACTATACGCATCTGTATATTCTCATACAGTATAAACGCTCATAAAACACTGTGCCATTTTTTCGTTTACTTTAGTCATGTATTTTAACAGTTCATCAATCAAATTTATTCGCCAAAATCAAGTCTGAATGTTTGATTTTTTAGTGATTAACAGTATCTTTCTATTCTGCTTTTAAATATAACTTACATGATATGAGATAAATAATGAAATTTGAACATGGCGGGAATACAGGAAAACTAGCGCAAATTGCCGGCTGCAATGAAGACGAGATATTAGATTTCAGTTCTAGCATAAATCCTGCCGGATTCCCTGAATGGTTGAGGGGAACAGTTTCAAGAGCCCTCGACCAGGCGTTACATTATCCCGAGCCTGATGCTGCTTCTTTGGTAAATTCTGCGGCAAAAGCATTTTCTGTTACTGCCACATCTATCGTTGCCGGCAATGGTTCTAATCAATTAATTTTTGCTATTCCTCAAGCGCTAAAATTGAAACGCGCGTTGATTGTGGCACCTGCTTACATTGATTATGCTACAAGCTGCATTGCCGCCGCAATGGAAATTGAATATTTCTGCACTGAGTCTAAATACAATTTCATCCCGCAATTAGACAAATTATCATTAAAAATTAAGCCAGGCATGCTTGTTTTTATTGGACACCCGGGAAATCCAAACGGAACCGCAATGCTGCGTGGAGATTTATTAGAGTTAATATCCCGCCATCCCAAATCATATTTTGTTGTAGACGAAGCCTTTGCTGATTTTGCTCACAATACACTGTCACTTTTACCGGCAATACCTAAAAATACAATTATTTTGCGTTCGATGACCAAATTTTTTGCAGTGCCTGGTCTGCGGCTGGGGTTTTGTTTTGCCTCTGCTGCTATCTGTAAAAAAATTCAGGCACAAATACCGGCATGGTCAATTAATACTTTTGCCCAATATGCAGGAATAAAATTACTCCACGATACACAAAAATATTCTAAAGAAACTATCAATGAAGTTGGTCGTTTACGTGATGACCTCATTAATAAACTTAAACCTATTTCCGACATCACCATATTCCCGGGCTTTGCGAATTATTTGCTAATGCACTCACCGAAGGCAAATTCCAAATTTTATTTAAAATTATTAAAAAAATACCATATCGCAGTCAGAAATTGCAGTAACTTTCATGGGCTTGATGAACACTATTTCCGTATCGGCTTGAGAAATGAAGCTGAGAACGATAAATTAGTGCAAGCTTTGTATGCGCTTCATGGGAATAATTACGAAAATAATTTTTCAATAAAAGCTCGAAAAATAATAACTCCGGCATTAATGCTTCAGGGAACGTCTTCAAACGCCGGCAAAAGTATTTTAACTGCTGCTTTCTGCAGAATTTTTCTCCAAGATGGCTATGACGTAGCACCGTTCAAAGCACAAAATATGGCACTAAATTCATATGTAACTGAAGATGGCGGAGAGATGGGACGTGCGCAAGTGGTTCAGGCGGAAGCCTGTCGGCTTTCACCTGATGTCAGGATGAATCCTATTTTACTAAAACCATCCAGCGATACCGGAAGCCAGGTAATTGTTATGGGCAAACCGCACGGCAACGTTAATGCTAAAGAATATTACAAGAATAAAAAAGAGCTATTTAACACTGTCAAAAAAGCATACGACTCGCTCGCATCAGAGCACCAGGTAATAGTATTAGAAGGCGCTGGCAGTCCGGGTGAAATTAACCTTAAGTTTTCTGATATTGTTAATATGAATATGGCGCGCTATGCGGAAAGTTCAGTATTATTGGTTGGTGACATTGACCGAGGCGGAGTTTATGCCTCATTTATTGGCACTATGGAAACTTTTTTGCCTTGGGAGCGCGCTTTGCTGAAAGGCTTTATTGTAAATAAATTCAGAGGCGACGCATCATTACTGGCATCGGCACATGATTATGTTTATAATTATACTGGTAAACCTGTGCTTGGCACAATCCCCATGTTGAAGAATCTTGGTTTGCCAGAAGAAGATTCTGTTGCCTTTTCATTATATCAACCGATAGTTAAAGCTAAGGGTGCTCTTGATGTTGCCTTAATTGCGCTTGAACATATTTCAAATTTTACCGATTTTGCCCCATTAGAAATTGAGCCCGATGTTTTTGTCCGCAAAGTAAAAAAAGCCGATGAACTTGGCAATCCAGATATTATTATTATTCCTGGCAGCAAAAACGTTATTGGCGATTTAAAAATACTACGCAAAAATAAACTTGATACAGCTATTTGCAAACACGTTAAAAACGGCAAACACTTGATAGGAATTTGCGGTGGACTGCAAATTGCCGGCGAGTCCATTTCTGACCCGTACGGCCTTGAGTCAAATCAAAAAAATATCGCTGGCCTGGGGCTTCTCCCTCTACACACCATTCTAGAAAAAGAAAAGATTCTTAAATTGACTTCATCAATACTTACTGCTTCTAAAATGAAAGTGAGCGGCTATGAAATCCATCATGGAATTACAAATTGCCGCGATGAAAAAATTGTCAGCATGCGCAATGAAGCTGGCGATGCCATTGGTTTTGCTTTAGGAAAGATTTGGTTGACATATTTACATGGTGTTTTTGACAATGACTCTTTTCGCCGTAAGTTCATTGATAAAATCAAAGTTGAACTGGGTATGAAACCTCTAGAAAAAATCGTGGCTGAATATAATACGGAAAACGCGTTGAACCGCTTGGCCGATACAGTTAGAAGTAACATTGATATAAAAAATATTTACAAGATGATTGGACTTAAATGATAGAACTTATTTATATTCTCGGATTAGCAATTCTGTTTGATTGCCTGCTTGGCGACCCGCAATCAAAATATCATCCAGTGGCAATAATCGGCAGAACTGCGCTAACAATCGAACCAGTGTTAAAAAAAACTATAGGCAATAATTTTGGCGCTGGAATGTGCGCTGCCGCGCTAATCATCGTCACAGCCGCCGTTTTTGCATGGGGACTAGCAAGTATAGCGTTGCTATTCAATACCGCATGCGGCATCATTGCTGCTGCGGTGTGCGTCTATATCAGCATTGCCCCGCGCAGTTTAATCACTCATGCACAAACAATAAAAAATAAATTAAACAGCAGTGATATAAAAGGTGCACAGGATAAATTGAGTATGATTGTCAGCCGCGATACAAGCGTCCTTGATGAACGCGGCATAATTCGTTCATGCGTGGAAAGCCTGGGTGAAAATGTTATTGACGCGGTAACTTCAGCAATTTTTTATGCGGCAATAGGTTGGCTATGCTATGGAATTCCTGGTGCGGCGGCGGCGGCATTATTTTACCGTGCATCCAACACTCTCGATGCCACATACGGTTATCGGAATGAGAGATATCAATATTTCGGTACATTCGCAGCAAGGCTGGATGATTGCCTTAATTTTATTCCGGCCAGGCTTACTTTATGCGCGATATTTTTAGCTGCTATATTCGGATTTATGCGCCCGCTAAATGCGGTAAAATACGCATGGTTGGATCACGACAAGCACCCAAGTCCAAATTCAAACTGGGGAATGGCAGCGTTTGCTGGTGCACTTGGCGTAAAACTTGGCGGTCCAACTTTTTATCACGGCAAATGGGAAAGTTACCCATATTGGGGCGAAGAGATTGAGCCGTTAACAATCAAACATATTGGCAAGGCGCAACTGCTGGTAGCATTAACGACCATTTTTTTTACATTTTTATGTTTATTTATCATTTTAATATTTAGATCCTGCAATGGTTAACAGCAAAACTATTTATTTTATCCGTCATGGCGATATTGGTGAGGAATATCGTGGTAAATATATTGGGTCATCTAACGTTGAATTATCTAAAGCTGGAATTATTGAATCAAGTAATATTGGTATTTATCTGCAAAAGATTAATATTGAGCGCGTGCTTGCCAGTCCATTGCTTAGGGTTCAACAAACTGTCAAAACAGCATTACCAAACTTCAACAATGTCGAGTATTGTGAATCGTTATCAGAAATTAATTTTGGTTTATGGGAAAAAAAATCATTTGATGAAATTTATAGAGAATATCCTGAAGAAGTTGCTAAATGGGATGAAATGAACGATTCATTTACTTTCCCATTTGGAGAAAGATTATCCGACTTCAGATCTAGAGTATCTGCAACAGTTACAAAACTTAAAGAAATGAACGAACATTCTATCGTAATTTTCTCACATGGTGGTATAATTACAAATCTTATTTGCCAAATCATTGGTTTACCGCTGACAAAAGCATTGGCGTTTAGGGTTGACCGAGGTTCAATTTCATCAGCGGAATTATTTTCCAATGGACTTGGAGTTCTAACTGGACTGAATTATAAACCCTGCAATAAAGGTAATATCAATCATGGCTAAAGTTTTTTTAATTACAGGCGGTGCCAGAAGCGGAAAAAGCCATTATGCTGAAAAAATTGCAAAAACGCTATCGGAACCAAAGGTATATATAGCTACTTGCCCTGTAATTGATGATGAAATGCGCAAACGCGTCACAAAACATCAAGAACAGCGCCAGCAGGATAATTGGACTACTATTGAAGAGCAAATAAACCTTGTAAATGTTATACACACCAACCCGGCAAATTCCACAATTTTAGTTGATTGTCTTACTCTTTGGATAAATAATCTTATGTATCAGGCAGATTGCTGCAACAAAGATATTAATGAATCCGATATTGTTACACTGTGCAGTGATTTGCATGAAGCATGTAATAGACATAACGGTAATATAATATTTGTCATCAACGAGGTCGGCATGGGAATTGTCCCGGATAATGCCGCGGCAAGACGATTTCGTGATTTGTCCGGCAGATGTGCTCAAAGCATCGCTGCCTTTGCCAACCATGTCACGCTAGTTTCATGCGGTATCCCGTTACATTTAAAATAATAATATAAAGAGGAAAATATGATTTTACTAAAAAAAACCATAGCCATAATAGAACCGCAAAGCGCTGAATATCGCAAAAAGGCGGAACAACATATTCTTAATTTAACCATGCCGCGCTGGGCATTGGGACGCGTACTTGACCTTGCCGTTGATCTGGTTGGCATGACACGCAATTTACATCCTGAGGTTAAACAAAAAAATATCGTCCTGATGGCTGGCGACCACGGCATCATTGCTGAAGGCGTTACGGAACAACCCCAAGACGTCACGATGCAAATGGTTTATAACTTTATTGCCAGAGGTGCCGGTATCAATGTTCTCGCTGCCAACGCCGGCGCAAGTGTTACCGTAGTTGACATGGGTGTAGCTGGTTCTCTGCAAAGCTTGGTTGATAGCGGCAAAATCATCTCAAAAAAAATCGCGCCAGGAACAAATAACTTTGCAATAGGACCGGCAATGACTCGGGAACAAGCGATTACATCGCTTGAAGCAGGAATAGAAATTGCCTATCAACTTTCGCCTTCAACAGATATTTTTGGTACCGGAGAAATGGGTATAGGCAACACTACGCCAAGTTCAGCGATTGCCGCTGTGTTAACTCATACTACAGACATAGCAGGTTTAGTAGACCGTGGTGCCGGACTGCCTAATGCTAAATTGCCGATAAAAGTTGATGCAATTCGCCGGGGTATCGCCATAAACAATCCTGATCCTAATGACGGCATAGATATTTTATCAAAAATCGGCGGTTTTGAAATTGGCGGAATCGCAGGATTAATTCTTGGTGCTGCAGCATTAAAAAAACCCATCGTTGTTGATGGATTTATTTCTACAGCTGGCGCCTTAATAGCTCAATCACTTTGCCCAGCATGTACTGATTACATTATCTCTGCACACGGCAGTATGGAAAGAGGTCATCGTCCAATGCTGGAACTACTTGGCAAAACCCCGCTTCTAGATCTGAATTTACGCCTTGGCGAGGGCACTGGAGCGGCGCTGGCAATGAATATTATTGATGCGGCAGCAGCAATAATGACACAAATGGCAACTTTTGCCGATGCAGGAGTAACCGAAGAGGGATTATGAAAAAACTCGCGGCCGCCTTCACTCTATTGACAATAATTCCAATACCACGGGTTAGTCCTGGCGAGCAGGACATTGCCGGCTGTAAACCATATTTTCCGGTTGTTGGATTAGTTATCGGCACGCTGGCTTGCATAACCACCATATTAATGTGTAAGATACCACAATCAATAACCTCAGTAATAGTAGTTATATTCTTAGCATTAATCTCGCGTTGTTTTCACCTCGATGGCTTAGCTGATTCTGCTGATGGCATAATGAGCAGCCGGCCGAGAGAAAAAATGCTGGAAATTATGCGTGACAGCCATATCGGCACGATGGGAGTGTTTGCCATACTTGCGGTTTTTAGTGTAAAAACTGTTTCATTCATCTCAATTAGTAGCAGCGCACTACCAGCAGTAGTACTTCTTGCCCCAATTTTAAGCAGATATTCAATTATTCTATATACGCATGTCTCACAATATGCCAGAGAAAATGGATTAGGAAAAGCGATGTTTGAAAATAAATCGTTCCTGACTTTGCTTTGGGGCACTTTATTTTCAACCAGTTTCGCTTATTACTTTCTTGCCATTACCGGAATTTTGATTTTTTGCGGAATAATCGTATCAACCCTGTTGTGGGCTTTTTACACCAGAATAAAATTAGGTGGAGCCACTGGCGATACTATCGGTGCTAACGTAGAAATATCTGAAATGCTCGTTCCGCTGCTCTTTGTATTAATAACTAATTAGTCATGAGCATTGATTCATTTATTTGATACTTGAGTTGCTCGCCTTTTTCCCAGCGTTGAAAATCTTCAATCATAAAATCAGCCATTCTCACTACCTCATTGCCCATTGAGCCCGCAATATGCGAGGAAAGCTGAACATTGGGCAGCGTGTAGAGTTCTGAATCATGATTCGGCGGTTCCGGGTCGGTAACGTCAAGCAGTGCGGTCAAGTCTGGACGTTCTTTAAGTACCGCAATCAGTTCAGGTTCATTAACCTGAGCGCCACGGCCAGTATTAATAAAAGTAGCACCATGTGGCATCAAGCGAAAAAGCGCACCATTGAGCACGCCAATATTATCCTTGCGGTTAGGCAAATGATTACTGACAATATATGATGTACGGAATGCTTCTTCTAATGAAACAGTGCGGTTCGCAGGGCGCGATGGAATAGTAATTACAGTCAAGTTGAATGGTTCCAGCAATTCTTTGGTTTTCTGTGAAATTGCCCCTGCCCCGATTAATGCGATTGTTTCCTCAAAAACTCCTCTGCCTCGAAATTGAACTTTACCAGGGGTACGGCAATCAGCAGTATTGCGAAAATATCCCTTACACGACAAAAGAATCTGTGCGACACAAAATTCCGCTACTGGAATCGCGTTTGCTAACCATGCACTTGCAACAATAATATTTTTTTTCAAAAAAGGCCGCGCGAATGCATCAGTGGCACCGGCCGCATAAAACAGCGCCTTGAGTGAGGGCATAAGTTCTAGCTGTTGTCCCGTCAAATTAAGCATACCCCAAGTCGAAAAAATGACCTCAATATCCTTAAGATTACCAATATGCTGTTCAAAATTAGCATCGGTAATCACTGTAGGATACACATCAACCAGCTCTTTAACTTTTTCTAACCGACCTTTAGCATATACATAATCTAGACCTGCCCAATTGTCATTTTTAAAAATAGCCGCCTTTGTTTTCATTTTTCCCTTTATCGTTTTTATATAATAAACTTATTCCGTTAAATATACATGTTTAATCAAAAAAAACAACACGAAATCACTGAATATTACTAGCCACAGGAAGAGCTCTTGCAGCCTTTAGTAATGCCATAATGTTTTCTGCAGGTACGTCACGTTGAATCCCCTGAGCAGGACCAAAGATATAGCCTCCACCGGAAGACATGATGTTACTCACCGCAATTGACTCTTCTTTAACCTGCTCCGGTGTACCGTATGGCAATGTTTTTTGTGTGCTGATTCCGCCCCAAAAAGTTAATTTGGCACCGTAAATTTTTTTTAATTTAGCAATGTCCATTGCCTCAGGCTGAATTGGATTAAGAACATCCAGATGCATTTCAACCAATGACGGAATTATGCGTTCAATATTTCCACAGGAATGCACCCAAACATCCTTGCCATAGGAGTGGATCAGGTCATACTCGCGCGCTTCTCCTGGACGGATCATTTCTTCCCATGTCGCCGGAGACATTAACAGGTCAAGCTGTGAGCCCCAGTCACTACCAAGAAGCACGCCATCAATTTCAGGAATAGCCAAAAAATTTTCCAGCATCGCGATATTCTGATCAATAATTTTAGTCAAAAACTTGCGTGCTGCAAGAGGTTCACCGGCCATATCAGCAAGAAAATTTTCAATTCCTCTGGCAAAATAGGCTTTTTCAAAATGGCTACCGTAAATGCGTACCAAAAAGTACTTGTCAGTTTGTTGTCGCAGCTCCTTGATATTTTTTGCCAAATCGGTATAATTGCCAAGACCGATGCATTTAGCCGGAGATTTTGGAAAATCAGACTGTGTCCAGTCTTCAGCCAATTCATGCCATCCCCACCACGGCACAGCAATGTCCATGACATCGTTGTCAACAAATTCAGTCTGTGATTTACCTTCAGTCAATCCCTGATCCTGTAATGCTTCCCACGCGTCAGCACAAATGTCCATAAAATACGGCACACGACCAGCTTGGCGATGCTGGATGGCCGCTTTTACTAATTCTCGTCGATCCATTAGGTTAATTCCTTTATTAATACAGTTGAGCTAAATTAAAATTATCTTGTTCGTACTTATTCTAAGCATCCAGCACGCATTTGTTGCTGACGCAATGAATAAATTATAGTTCTGATAAAGTAAAGCAACAACTATATAATATCAAACTCAATATAAGCTTTTAAATTAAAAATTACCATCAGTTTAATTATTTATGGTTTTAGTAAAATTTCACCTCGCCCTTTAGATAATACTGCAGGATTAATCTCAATCGCACTACAGCCGTTGTTTGCACCTGTAACAGACAAATCAAATTTTTTTTCGGCAACTGCAAGTTCAGCATGGGTAAATTTACCTGGAATGGTCAATATCGCTTTGCCGGTAGTCTGGATAGCGAGCCGCAATATTCCAGTTTGGTCTTTTGCTCCGGTGCAGGCAAATCTGGACGGAATTGAAACCTTGTCCCCCCTTCTGAATAGTATATATGACAAATGCGTCACCTTTAATGACTTGGCCGGCAACTGGAGAATTGAATATTGTAAAAGCAGAACGCCCTGTTTCAACCAATCGAGATTCAAAACCACTGCGCGGAAAATGGACACGATGTCCGGCAGTATTGGCTGTACCAAACAAAGTCATAAACTGGAATGTTTGTTCCATTTTACGAGGATCCGCAGCGTTCACTTGTAGAACTGTTGAACGCTGAATAATAAACGGCGGAGTGCCACTCAGGTCAATTCTCCAGAGATTCTTGCCGTAAACACTGATTTTTTCAATAGAGTAAATAGATTGGAACGCCTGATTAACCTGATGCTGAACATAAATGAACTGCCCTTTCAATGTGTCATCGGTTGGCAGCGGCATTGTGGATTTTACAATCAAAGCACTTTGCTGTGTTTCTCCGGTAAGATCGCCAATAACACCGTCCAAATTCATACGCCAACTTTGCTGCAGTTCCAATTTCCATCCCTCTGCTTCAAAGCGTGAGCCGTCTGTCAGTGCCATTCTGCCGGATTGGGGTAGTAACGCTGCCATGCGTCCAGTTCGTTTCAAGTTATTATGTTCAATAACACCGTCAGAATTTAAAGTTGAGGAAAAAACTCCGTTGTCACCATTAGTCAGTTTAAAAGCAACAGTTACACCACAGCTTCCAGAGACAGAAGTTTGCTCAATAGTAACATCCTTAATCTCAGGTTTTTGCTGCGGCGTACGTGCTTCGATGACATTTACAAACACAGATTCCAAACCAGCCCGTGCGGCTTTTCTGGTAATAATACGATAATCCAACGCATCTTTTAATCCAACGGTTGCACTGACTTGAGCACCAGAATCGGTAATGCTCATAGTGCCAGGCAGTGGTGCGCGCCCGCATATCATTTCTGAAGCGGCATTTGCGCCATCGGTGCGACTCCACATACCTAACGCAACGTCATGCAGTAATTTTGGCCAATTGCCTTCATTAGCGCTGTATTCTTTAGGTTCAGGAAATGTACGTGACGGCTTAATTAACCATTCATTATACCACGTTGTCAGCGGTAATTAATAACGCTTCAAGTCTGTAATCATTCTTGAGCCGCGGCCATAAAAACGCACTGATTTTCCTGTCAATACATCATAATTATAGTTTTTTAAACCTTGATATTCCCCCGAATGCTCAGCTTTGATTGCCTGTCCCTCGCCAGGCATATTAACAGGACGGTCAGCTGGAACATACCATAGCATATCATGACGCTTGCCACCCTTAACGCGGAACACGTCAAACAACAAAGGACTGCCTCCCGGCAGCGTCAAAATAGCCAGTTGTCTCCGGTATATATCTACTGGATTAGGGCGGGTGCTAAATATAGAAGCAGCATCACCATCGACAAACTGCGCCCACCAATTAGGTTCAGACATTGACGTTGCGCCATCATAACTGCGGAGTTGACAAGGGACAGTTTCATATTGCCACTGGTCAACCATTAAAATATTATGTGCTTCAGGCATGGCGCCGATTTTCAACAATTGCAGTATCAATGCCGGTAACTATTTTTACCAGCTCCCAGTGTCCGTCTGCGGCGAACTCAGTGCGCGGCACTTTCGCCGGCATACGCAAATTCAAGGCATCTAAAAAGTCCTGTTTTGACATCGTAACCACGCGGTTATTAGTTATATTTATTTCTTGTCTGGCGTAAGTTATTGCCAATATTAATGATATTTAATTTGCAGCTATTGTCCCATTGAATCAAATGAGGGATGCCGGGATAAATATCAAAGAAGTTGTCATGGAGTAAACTGCCCCCGTCAAGGTCGAGGCAGACACCCCAAGCAAACTTATCACATTCAAATACAGCCTTGCCATTTTCAACGCGGGCGTTTACTTCAACTTGTTCAAAATTTAATTCACAAAACAGTTGAGTATAAAGACGGTTGCGGGCAACTACTTTGCCATTCATCGACAGTACGGCAAATGCCATTGAGTTATTGCGTTCGTCCCATTGAGATGCCGAAAATTCGGCTAATATCGTTGATGAGTTTATCGGTAATGATACTGAAACAGATTGTTTTACCGGATATTCGCCTTTAAAAGAAAATACGCCAAATAAAAGCTCTGCCTCAATCATCACTTGCGTTTCATTAATACCGTAAATCATTATATGATCATTTTCTTCAACCACAACCACGTGAACCGGCGCGAACGCGCGGCGCACCGCATGATATGCCGGTGTGCGACGCAAATAATAATCAATAATCGTCCAGGAGCGCGTTGCCGGCCAGCAGTCATTATACATCCAGAATACCGCTGCGGCACTGTCAAACATCCGACGGCGAAAATTGTCGGAATATTCACGAAGGCCTTCACCTTGAAGCAATCCAGCCCAGTAGGTAAAATCTTCTATACTCATCTCTTTCGGTTCTAACTTCAGCCAAGTGCGAATCATTTCATCAGGCAGGCTCGGCTCAGACCAGCTGTCAATGGAATTATCATGCACCTGCCAAGCAAATGAACCGTGAAAACGTTGTTCCTCCGGCAAGCACGCCAACATCGTCGGCAACGCTGTTGGTCCTAGAATACCACCTTCATTTGGGAAACGGCATATCATTTTGCGGTAGTCCCTGAAATCAGTATTACGAAAGCCAACGCTCCAAGGGTGCTGGTCGCCGGTATCATCGCGGTTAGGCGCAACACCGCCAGGTGAAAATGGCGAACTGGGCTGATAATAACGCGTGGGGTCTTCTGCTGCCAGTAGCCGCGGAATGGTAAGATGATACAATGCGTGATCAGGATGAACTTCGCCGCGGTCAAATCCCCAATCCCAAGCCCCCCATTCCATCTCATTATTACCACACCAGATAATTAAGCTGGGATGACTTGCCAGACGGCGGATATTGTAGGTGGCTTCACGTTTAAAATCATCATAAAAGGTTTGGTCCGTCGCAGGGTAGCGGGTACAGGCAAAGATAAATTCTTGCCAGACCAGAATGCCATGCTCATCGCACAGTTCATAAAATTCATCTGACTCATAAAGTCCGCCGCCCCAAACCCGCAATGTGTTAAAATTTGCCGCCAGTGCATGGAAAATCAACCGTTCATACCGTTCACGGTCAATCCGCGCAAAAATCATGTCAGCCGGAACAAAGTTGCCGCCTTTGACAAAAATCCGGCGGTTATTAATTTCGACAATGAAATAACTGCCTGTTTCCGGGTGTGGCGACTGATCAATACGGATCCGCCGGAAACCAATTTTGACGCTTCGTTCAAATATTTTCACTGAAGTTGCGGTGAGCAGTTCAACATTTAGTGTATAGCGGCGCTGACTGCCATGTCCAACCGGCCACCAGAGTTCAGGCGCTTCAATATCCAGCTCGGCAGCAAGCTGATTGCTGCCGGGTTTGATCACGGCGGTAATTGTAATAGATACGGTAGTTTCAACTAACTTAGCCTTGATAATGACGGGGACATCAATTTGGGAAGAATTTTCTACAAACAGTTTAACTTGAACTTTACCGCGGCTCAAATCATCTAAAACAGTTGCCAATGGGGTGAGTTGTTCCACGCAAAGAGATAGTTTGCTGTATTCCAAATAGACTGGTTTTGAAATACCGAGATTAATCAGCCTGGTGGACCAATCCCAGCCGAACTGGCACTGCGGCTTACGCAGCCACTGCCGCTTTGCCAGATGGTCGCAAATGACTGTGGAATATGAAGTAATTGGTTTTTCAGCAGTGGCATATAAACCGGAATCAAGATGAACAGTAAGAATATTTTTGCCTTTGCTCAGCATTCCGGCAACATTGAAACGGCAGGGGTAAAAGACGTTTTGATGTCTGCCGATTTCCTTGCCATTAAGCACAATTCGCGCGGCGATATCCAGGCTTTCAAATACCAGCCAAACCGCGGGACAACTGCAAAGTTCTGCCGAAGCTTCAAACTCGCGGCGAAAACTCCATATACACTCTTCCACCCATCTGGCAGCGAGGCAATTCGTACCGATATAAGGGTCAGCTATCATTCCGGCACGCCAGGCATCAAGATGGATTTCTCCAGGCACAACTGCCTCAATATAACGGCTGCGGTCGATAATGTCGCGTTCCGCGTATTCAGTGCGCCCGCGTTGTCCATCAGCCCAGCGCGCCAACCAAACTCCATTTAAGTCAATTCTATTGTTCATCACTGCCTCTGTTATAATGACCGTATTCTTTCCATGCGCGCAACATAGCATTATAATTTTCGATGGGTGTCTCCGCCACAACGGCATTGGAACATCCCAATATCATTCCACCACCCGTTTTGCATTCAACCAGCAGTTTTTTAGTTGCTGCATAAATATTATCAGGGCTGTCCATTAGCAACTGATTGCAGTCAATATTGCCCGCCAAACATAACCGTCTGGCAGCTACTTTTTTGGCTGTTGCCATCTCCATTCCGGCCGTCGGGTCAATCGCTTGAATCGCATGGAGACCACAGTTGCATAAATCATCTAAACACGGCATCAGATTGCCGTCGGAATGAAAAAACGCATAGCAGCCCCGCTGCCGAACCGCCGCAGCCCACTCGCTAACATAAGGCAAAATAAAACGATGCATTTGCTCCGGGTTGTAAAATGGACCGCGGTTATCCGCGATGTCCGCCGGACACATCATAATTTCAACACCGCAGTCACACATCCAATCCACCGCCGCCAAACCACCATATAAATACTGCCGTGCCATCTCATCAATTTGCTCTGGAGCATCAATCAAGGTATAACAATATTCTACATAATTTCTGGACGATGGCATTCCCAGTACTCCACCAGTAGCGCCAACCAGCATTAAACGGTCACCAGCAAGTTTTTTCATCAGTTGGATCTGTTTGACTCTGGATTCGTGCGGCAACCAGTAAAATGCTGGTTCCCCTGGAGAAAGTTCCCAATATGGTCCGGGTACAGTGAGCGCGGCATAACCCCACTTGCAGGAAGTTTCAATCAATTCTTCAGCGTTGATATGCAAAGCAGTTTCTTGTTCAGCCGCGGTCAGTTTTGCAAAAGCACTGCCAAATATCACTTTGCGGGAGGTTACGGCATTCCATGCCTGAAATTCAATTTCCCATAGCGGTACGGCAACAGATGGTGTGCAGTTGTTCAACGCGTCAATCAAATCATGTTTCGCGCTACCCCCGACTTTGCCAAAACTATTATTCATATTTACCATTTGCTCCATTCCTCATAGACTGCTTCACAATTTTCATTACGATGGTCCTTGCCCCAAAAACACTGCCCGACAATGCCAGTGCGTTTTTTGTTAAAAAAAGCTGACGCAACACGGCGCACTGCTGTTCTTACCTCATCAACACTACCAAAAGGTAAAAGGTGCTGGCGGTCAATTTCACCCCAAAAACAAATTTGTCCTGCGAATTTTTCGGCCAAGAGTTCAATTGGCATACAAAACAACTGTGAATTGAGCGCGTCCACACCAATTTCAATTAAATCTGGAATAATGTCCATGATAAACCCATCGGAGTGCATCAGAACAAATTTCCCGTGTGCATGTGCTAACTCACAATAATCCCTGTAGAGCGGTTTAAAAAACGAACGCCATTGCTCAGGTGAAATCAGCAGCGACTGTTGTGCCCCCCAGTCATCAGCAATATGAACTGCATCAATATCTGTTCTGACCCAAAGTTCAAACTGTTTTAAAAAATATTCATGTACCATATCGCGCAAATTATAAATTTCAGAATCAAGATAAGCCAAATCCATAAAAAACTGCTCGGTGCCGCGCAAATGCTGCATACGTTCAAACGGATTGGCGGCACTTTCCCACATGGGAATTACAAATTTATCTATACCGGCACAAAAACAATTAACTTCAGATAGAACAGCATTCTCGATTACTTCAAAAGGCGGCTTATAGCTGTTAAGGCTACTCCATCCGCCGTGCACCGGTGAATCTTTTACTTCACCTGTTACACCATCTTCGCCTGCCTCCCAAACGCATCCCCATATATCAGTGTAGCATCCCTTTTTATTCGTACTGCCGATGCTTCTGCCGGCAGGGTAGCGGTAAGGTGGACCAACCACGTCACTCGGGTATTTTATCTGCATCTCTCCGCCAAAACGGTTATCAATTGGCACGCGGTCAAACTCCGCCATAGTCAATGCACTTTTTATTCGTTCCCTTGCATCCATCATATTATCCTTATTCACAGGTACAAAATTTAATATTTACCGTAAGTTCTTGCGGTTTCAATCATGGCACGCAAATTTTCGTCCGGAGTGTCACGACCGCATTGGTCTCCAGTGGAAAGAATGAAACGCCCACCTGCGGCAGCGTCATCAATGGCTTTTTTTGAGGCATTGATAACGTCCTGCACGGAACCTTTCAGCATCACTTCAGTTGTGTGCAAATTGCCTTTAAGAGTCAGTTTATTGCCGTAAAGTTTTTTAAGTTCAGCCAGATTACAATCACCCATTGGCGGTATTTCCAGTGGGTCGATTACTGTTAAATTAGTTTCTTCGGCCATAATCCGCACCAGTTCAGTTTCCGGACCGCAGGAGTGAATATGAGTCGGCATGCCGATTTCGGATGCAAGTTCAATTGCGCGTTTTACCGCAGGAAAGGCATGTTGACGAAAAAAGTCAGGGGATTGAAAGACGAGCGTGCCGGAACCACCAACGCAAAGAAAATCTGGACGATCATCCGGTGACATCGCCAACAGGTCGGTAAAACGACGTTCTACCTCCTTAATACGCAGTTCCTTGTCAAGCTCCAACGCATCAGGATTATCGGCATAGTGAAAAATTGATTCCTCATTACAGCACATGGCACTTTTGGTAATGAATACGCCAACCAGCCCCTGGTTTCCCATAAGTTGTTTGAGCCGCCGCAATCCAGCGATTCCGTGCTCAACTGGTTTTACGCCGGTAACCAACTCATAATGTGTTGGAATATCCGGCAGATTAATTTTAGCCGGTGCAATCCAGGACGGCGGGTCAGCTATAAAATATACTGTTACGAATGAACTCCAGTTAAGTTTACTATTTTCCTCCCAGCAATACTGGGTAACTATTTTATCCTGGTCGCGATGAACAATATATTGTTGCCATGGTCGCGGTTCCGGGTCGCTGGGCCAGCGGAATGGGAAGTATCCATCCATTAATGCATCAATTTTAAAAAACTTTGCGCAATCTATATAAGCTTCCCAGATCGGCGGGTCTTTATAAAGATAAAGATCCCAAAACGGTTTGCCTGTTAACCTGGCAGGAATCATATTGGAGAAATCTGGTGCTACAGGAACGCAGTCAGGAATATCTCCACGCAATACAGTTAGTAAACGTTCTCGCGATGTCATATATATAAAATCTCCGTTATTTTATTATCACTTACTTGAATATATTTCAATATTATGATATTATCTTTCAATATAATGACTAATTTATTTAAATTTGTGATATTATGGATATTCTGAGATTGGGAAATCTAGTTAGTAATGAGAATTGGTTTATTTTATCATTTCTAACTGCCAACAAAATCATCGGCGCAATGCATAAGCATGATTTTTGCGAAATTTTCATAACCGCCGGCACTGGAATTACTCACCATATCAATGGTAAACAACAGGAATTGCCGGCGAATACTTTGGTTTTAATCCGACCAGATGATGCACACTGTTTCAAAGTAACCAGACAGACAGTAAGAGACAAGGAATGTTTTTTAAATCTGGCATTCCCGGCAATCGTTGTCAAAAAAATGCAGGAGCGGCTTTTTCCCGGAGATATGAACTTTTGGGGCGGTACCGGGGAACAACCAAGGTCATTTTTACTGACTGAATATAAAAGGGTGGAATTGTGGAACGAAGCGACAAAATTAATGCATGTCCGGCAGAACAGATTTGAACTTGAATGTTTTCTGCTCAATCTGCTAAAAATGACCGGTTACGGCAGTACCATGTATGACCAAAATGTTCCAGAATGGCTGCAACTGGCCTGTATAAAAATTAAAGAACCGCACAATTTGCGCAATGGTTTGGATAAATTTTATTCACTTTGCGGCAAATGCCGGGAGCACATCAGCCGCCAGTTGAAACAACATTACGGCATCAGTCCAGTGGAATTTATCTCCGGGTTGAGAATTGAATATGCGGCCAGAATGTTGTCAGGTACCTCCATGTCGCTAGATGAAATCGCGATGAAATGCGGTTTTCAAAATCTGAATTATTTTTTTACCGCGTTCAAAAAACACTATGCGACGACACCACGAAAATTCCGGATGAATAAACGTGCCGGCAACCGCATTGTATGAACAATGCTACCTGATAATCAATATGAAACGTTTACTGTGCGGTCTGGACATTGCTTCGGTTAAGCGGTTCAAAAATTGGTATTCAGAAACTTTAGCTGAAAACTAGT
>CAZITV010000002.1:0-62419 GCA_964542255.1 uncultured Victivallaceae bacterium | reverse complement strand
GGCAATACAGTAAAAAAAATAAAATAATATGGTTTATAGTTTGTAATGTAAAAATGCAGAGATAAAGTTTTAAAGAATATCTCTGTTCGTGTATAATATTTGCTCAAACGCTGAGGTAATTAATGAATCATAAATTGTACTTATGTATATTATTTTTATTGTCCATCATTCTAGTAAATGCGGATAACATTATAACCACTGATGGAACATTGTATAAAAATGTTTCAATTGAGGGAGTTAATCCGTCAGGAATTGATATCGGTTACAATGACCCCAATGGCAATTTTATCCTTAAAGGATTAAAATTCACAGAACTGTCTTCTGATGAACAGCGCAGGTTTGGATACAAACCGCAGGCCGCAATGGATTTTGAACAAAAAATCAGTCAGTATAGTTCTGGTGATATGGACGATGTCGCTTTAGCGCAAAAACAAAAAGTGGAAAATATTATCAAGGAAGTTAAGGCAAAACTGTCTGGAGTACAAGTAAATATCAAGCCTGATGATTTGCGCTATGCAATATTCGCACTAAGGCGCGCTGTTAGAGTCAAACCGACCGCCACTATTCGTCAGGGGTGTGTTGTCACAATTGAGACTATTACCAGCGGCAAGCCGATACCCGGCAATCAGGTTATTTTAGACGGGGTCAGTTTACCATCTGAGGGTTCATGGACTGGTTTTATCTATCCTACCGGTGTAAAAGCAAATTCCAACGGGAGTGCTGGTCTGCCAGTGTTCACGGAAAATCCCAATAGAGCTCTAGAGATTATTAGCAAATATTTAAATATTTATGGTGAGTATGCTTCCAATGTGGAGCAACAAAATCCTGCGACACAACAGGATATTGCAGCTCCGGATCAGGTTCTTGACAATAGTGATAACTATTATTCAAATTCAAATAATGCTGCATCAAATACAAATCAGTCTGTTGCTGATACCAGTAATGAACAACCGATGCAGGACAATACCAGTCAGAGTTCCCAGGAATATAGTTATTATCCCCAATATGATGGACTCGGGTGCAGTTATTATCTTGGTGGTTCATATGCTCCTGTAAATTGGTATTGGCACCACCATAACTACCCGCACCCGCATCCGCGACCTCATCCAACACCACATCCGCTTAAAGGGCAACAGGGGGGTAACTATTATCATCATGGCAGTACTGGTGGCTTTCATCCCAGCAGCGGCGGTATGCATAGTGGTGGAGGTCGTCGATGATAAAAGTACGTTTAGTCTTCTATAAGCCATATGTGAGTGGTCGTACGTTTTTGTTATCAGCTCTTGATATTTGTAAGATTATTGTTCTATTTATAATATTTAATATTAATCAAATTACCAAAACAGTTTTTTAAAGGAAAGATATAAGATGCGACAAAAATTATTGTTAGTGACGGCCGTTTTTTTTGGAATATTGGCATTTGTATTGACCTATCAGCAGATACAAGCTGAAAAGCAAAGAATTCGTGGTGAGGCTGAAGTTGTTTACGTTATAAGGTTAGCGAAAGATATAGCCCCAAATGAGGAGTTGAAAGAAATAGATTTATTGAAAGCAAAAACTGAACGATTCCGCGGCGCAGCAGCATCTGCTAGAGAAATACCTTGGGAGAGCAGTCTCAAAATTATTGGCAGGAAACTTAGAGCTTCAATGGATAAGGGGCAAGTTTTGCAATGGGATGATTTAAAACCGGCATCACGAAAATTTTCCGGTCTGACTGGAATTGTCCCCCCCGGCTATCGGGCTATATCTATTCCAGTTGATACCACATCATCCGTTACAAACCTTATAAACCCTGATGACCATATCGATATCATTGGAACATTTCGTTTTCCTGAAATGAAGTCAGACCAAGCGTTGGACACAATAACGATGACAATTTTACAAAATGTAAGAGTTTTAGCAACTGGTGCCAACTGGGGGACGGTTTCCGGTGCTCAGTTGCCACAAACTGCTGTCCGCGGCTATAGCACCATTACTTTGGCTTTGACTCCAAAAGAAGTTGAAATGATTATCTTCGCTAGTCAAAAAGGTCGATTGTCGTTAAGTCTCCGAAATGACGAAGAAACAAAATTTGAATCAAATTTACAAAGTGTTAACTTTAAGTTTCTTGAACAAAACATTCCAAATTACAATTCCGAGCGTCAAAACCGTCAAAACATGCGTTGATATAATTTCATCAAGGATATTAAACAATGTTTGAATTAATCATCAGGCAACCAGGACAACCTGAAATGCTGGGCAGAATCGCGCCCGGCGCATATATTGTAGGTTCGTCGTCGTCTTGCCCGATACAATTAAGCTGTCCAGGAGTATCAAATCGCCATGCTGAATTAACTCTACAGGATAATATTATCCGAATTATTGATCTAGGCAGTAGTAACGGAACAACCATTGACGGGGTGCAGATACCGCCCAATGAGTTACGCGAATTGAATATTGGCTCCTCTATAAAAATTGGTTTAGCTGAAATCATTGTCAAGGGTGTAGAAAATCAGGAATTAAATTTAAATAAAATTAGTGAATCACTACCAGCAAACAATAATTCAAGCGTTAGTCAAACAAAAGATAATTATAGTGGAAAAGATAAAATACCAATTATTATCATTTCCGGTGTCCCGGAAAGTGTCAGACCTCTAGTTCAGGAAATTAAAAAGCGTGCACATATCGAGTTATTAAAACGATTAAACCTCAAAAAAATGGCATTGTCCGGAGTTACAGAACAAGAACTTGCCAGCAAGGCTAAAGAAACAATCAAAGAAATTCTTTTATCGCTGACAATACCTCTGCCTAAAGGCGCGGATATTAATACCATCGAACGTGAACTTGTTCAAGAGGCTATTGGGTTGGGGCCTTTGGAATATTTAATATCACGCGATGATATCACTGAAATTATGGTCAATGGTCCCGATAATGTTTATGTTGAATGCCGTGGTGTGCTTTACCGTACAGATACAGCGTTCGCAGATAGCGGGCAAGTCCAAGCAGCTATTGAAAGAATCGTTTCCCCTCTGGGACGCAGAATTGATGAAAGTTCGCCAATGGTTGATGCCAGGCTTGCTGATGGTTCTCGTGTAAACGCTATTATCCCACCCCTATCGCTTGTTGGCCCATCAATTACAATCCGTAAATTCTCTAAAAAACCTTTTGAAATCGATGACCTAATCAGGTTCGAAGCAATCAGTAGGACTATGGCACAGTTTTTAGATGCTTGTGTTAAGATTAGAAAAAACATAATAATATCCGGTGGTACAGGTTCAGGCAAAACTACACTCTTAAATGTGTTAAGTTCATATTTACCCAATAGTGAACGTATTATTACCATTGAGGATGCGGCGGAACTGCAGCTTCATCAGGAACATATTGTCCGACTTGAGTCCCGCCCGCCGAACATAGAAGGTAAAGGTGCAATTACCATTAGAGACCTTGTGCGAAATTCTTTGCGTATGCGCCCAGACAGGATTGTAATCGGCGAGTGCCGTAGCGGTGAAGCTTTGGATATGCTGCAGGCGATGAACACAGGTCACGATGGCTCCCTGACAACAATTCATGCCAATACTCCACGTGATGCGTTGTCCAGATTGGAAACTTTGGTCTTAATGGCAGGATTTGATCTGCCATTACGTGCAATTAGAGAACAAATTGCCTCAGCAATAACGATTATTGTTCAGGTAACAAGAGAGCGTGATGGTTCCAGAAAAGTTACCAATATCAGTGAAATAACAAAAATGGAAGGCGACATTATTACGATGCAGGATATTTTTGTTTATAAGCATGAAGGCTGGGATAATAATAATCGCATTATTGGAAGGCATGTTGCGACCGGCAATATTCCTACGTTTATGGAAGAACTTCAACGTGCAAAAATTGCGCTTGATATCTCTATTTTTAGTCAAAAATAACGGGTGATTTATGTTTTTCGAAAATGGACTTTTGCCAAGTCTTTGCGTTGGATTAAGTATTACTCTGATGACTTTTGTGCTCATTGATTTTTTTGTATACGCTTCAGGAAAATACAGAGAACGATATCTTAGAGAAGCAACACTTGAATTAGATGATGTATTGCTGCAATTACCGGCTGGCCGTATTTTGGATGTAACTATTGCGCTTAGCCTGTTTGCAGGTTTTTCAACAGTATTAATATTTGCTTCATCTAGCGATAAGTTCAGCTGGAGCAAAGGTATATTCCTAGGTGTTGCAGTTTGTGTGGCAGCATTCCCTATGCCGAGACTTTATTTGCGCTATTTAAAAAAACAAAGACTGATAAAATTTAACGAACAACTTGAAGACGCGTTGGGTGCGATGAGCAGTTCTCTCAAAGCTGGGTTCAGTATTAATCAGGCGATGGAAACAGTATCCAATGAAAATAAACATCCTGTCTCAATTGAATTTCGATTGTTAATGCAGGAAATAAGGCTAGGTGTTCCTTTAGAGAAAGCACTAGACAATATGAACAACCGCTTGGGCAGCGAAGACTTTGAACTTGTCGCTACTGCCATAATTACTGCAAGGCAAACTGGCGGTGAACTTACGGTTATCTTCGACAGGCTAGCTGGCTTAATCAGGGAACGTGCAAGGATAAATGGTAAATTACGAGCGATGACTGCACAAGGTAAACTGCAGGCTATTTTAATTGGAATAATGCCATTTGCATTATTGTTTATGATGTCATATGTAGCACCTGACACGATGAATCAGTTTTTTAATTCAATCATTGGCATAATCTCAATTATTGGTGCCACCTTGTTGGTGGTAATAGGTTTTTTGGTAATTCGTAAAATTACGACAATTGACATTTAGCGGAGCACTGTATAATGGATATTTCTCTATTATCAACATTTATTGCTGCGGTGTCGGCGGGAATATCTGTTACAGCTTTATTACTTTTACTGTTTATCTTTATTGAATCTGTTCAAGTTGATAAAGGCGTTGGCAGTGAAATTAAGCGTAATTTGCCAATCTTGGTGAGAATATTTTTGCCATTAGCACCAAATTTTCGATTCATCGCCAGAAGTGATATGGCAAAGCAACCACTAAAACATACAGAGGAACATTTATTAATGGCAGGTTATAACCATGCCATAACTGCCGAGGATTTTATTGCGGTCAGGATTATACTTACAATATTAGGATTAATACTGATGATTTTGGGCTTTATGTACGGCAATTTATTATTAGGAATAATGTTATTATTTTGTCTGTACATTTATCCTGGAGCCTGGCTTAAAGCTGTTGTTAAAAAGCGCCATTTAGAAATTATGAAAGCACTGCCTAATGTGTTGGATTTGTTAACTCTTTCAGTTGAAGCAGGCAAAGATTTTATTACATCGTTGAGAGATATTCTTGGACGTCGCAAGATGGATTCCCTCGGAGAAGAGTTAGATCGTACGTTCAAAGAAATTCAACTTGGCAAAAAACGTCAACAAGCTTTGCGAGATTTGTCACTACGAGTACGCCAGCCGGATTTAACTTCTGTATTAAATGCAATCATCCAAGCGGAAGAACTTGGGGTCAGCATTGCTAATTTATTGCGGATTCAAGGCGACATGTTTAGGAATAAGCGATTTGTACGTGCTGAAAAACTTGCCAATGAAGCTCCGGTTAAAATTCTTTTCCCGGTAGTGTTCTTTATTTTTCCAGCGGTAATAATTATTCTAATGGTGCCAATTTTACTACAAGCTTTTAAAATGCTGGTTCGATAATATAATGATTATAAATCTGACCCAAAAAAAATACATTGCCCGTTCGCCTTTTTATGCACAGGGATATATAGTAAGACTGCGCGGGATGCTTGGAAGAAGCTTTGCAACAACAAATTTTGACGCGATGGTTTTCAGTAATTGCAACTGTATCCATACAATGTTTATGCAGAGTCATATTGATGTGATATTTGTTAGACGCGACAATGTTGTGAGCAAAATCTGCGTGGCTCTGCCGCCATGGAAGCTTTGGGTGCGTGAAGCCGATGCGTTTACAATACTTGAGCTTCCCGTTGGCGTAATTACTAACACAAATACACATATTGGAGATGTCTTAGATTTGTCGGCTGAGCTATTTAGTGACTCAGCGCTGGAAGTTACAGTCAGTGATGTAATGCCTATTGTAGAAACCATTGTACAGTATAAAGCGAATAAGTAATGAAGTTATATTTTCTTAACGGCGATAGAGCCGGCAGCGCCATAGATTTGACCAAAAGTGTTTACACTCTTGGCAGAGAAGAGGACAATACGATTTTCCTTCTTGCTGCTGGAGTATCCAGATACCATGCCAGATTGGAGCAATTATCGAATCTTTCGTGGCAAATTACTGATTTAAACAGTACAAACGGTGTAAAAATCAATAATATTGCGATCAACACTGCCCAGTTGTTGGTTGATGGCGATATTTTTACATTGGGCGACCAGGCAATTCGTTTAGGCGAAAAAAAAGATATGAGATCCGAGATCGCCGCCGCGTTTATCCCGGAAAATCCTCCAGTGATTCAGCCTGGGTTAACCGGCAGAATAGATTTCAATAATCCCAGTAAGGTTATTTTTGAACCAGTCAATAATTCTGGCAAACCTGCAGAAGTGCTGAATTCGCCACAAACACAGAACATCTTCATTGCTGAAAACGATGTTTCTCCTGAAACAAACAATAAATCTAAGTTGATGTCGTTTATCAATATAAAAGCCGAAGCTGCGAAAGAGCAAATTTCAGATGCTGTTATAAAAGGAACGATGAACATATTCGGCAGTAAAGATCATCAGCAAAATACTAATAAGCAGGATAGTCCAAGAAAACGTTTTTCAAATCTACTTTTTTATGTTTTGGTAATTTGTGCCGCAGCAATTTTTATTAGTTCATTCATCGCTTATCAGGAATCGAACAAAACTAATACTGAACAAAAACCCGTAAATAAGTCATTCAACGCGCCATTCATATTATACTATGAAAAAGATAAGGTATCAACTGACAGCTTGTTTAGATTTACGCTAAGGCTGGAAAATGACAAAGCATATTTTTCTATTTTTGATTTAAAATCACAGCGTAAATACATCAAAAATATTGAAAAAATTAATCCTCAACAGTTGGAAAATTTAAAAAAAGAAATTGAATCTACTAACTTTATGTCGTTGCAGCCGCAACCAACCGGGGTGGCAGTTGACAATCAGGATGAGATTAGAAAGCTGGTCATTAGTTTTGATTTTAAATTAAACAGTATTACAGTTAAAAACTCCTACGCTCCTAGCTCATTTGAGGCAATTGAAAGAGCAATAAATGAATTTTCTGGGAATTTTGGATTACAAACTATTGCCATGCTCCCAGACGAATTAAAACGAAATGCGGAAGATTACTACAATAAAGCTGAAGATCTATTTCAAAACCGTGAGGCAAAACCTGGACGTCTGCTTGAAGCAATATATCGATACCGCACTGCAGTAGAATATCTTGACCAATTTTCTCCTAAGCCGGAAATATGGCATAAGGCCAGACAACGTTGTTTAGAGGCTGAGGATTTAAAGCAAAAAATGCTAAAAGATTTAGATTTTGAATATATGCGGTTGTACCGTCTTAATGAGTTTGAAAAACTTAAAGAGGTTACCGAAAAAATAATGGAATTATATCCTGTTGATTCTCAAGAATATCAGAATATTAGACTTAAAAGTATGCAAATTGATAAAATCCTCAAGAGTAGGAATAAACGATGACAAAAATTCTATTTTCACACATTCTATTTATTGCTATACTTATAGTTTTAACTGGCTGTGGAAAAGTTCAGGATAAACCAACGTATGCTATCCTTAAAATTAATTCAAATCCAAATGATGCCATAATTTCTGTTAGAGATAAAAATATTGGTGTAACCCCATATAACCAAAAGGTGCAGCCAGCAACATTAATCGTAAAAATCTCAAAAACAAATTACTATCCTGCTTGGGAGCGCATAGACCTACAGCAAGGCAAAGAAACTTCAATTAATATAGATTTACAACCAGTTAAAAGTTCTGTTTTGCTGATTTCCAGACCAGCTAATGCTAAAGTGATAATCAATGGTGACATTAAAGGTGCAACCCCATTAATATTGCGCGATTTGGCTATTGGTAGCTATACCGCAAAGATTGAAAAGCCTGGTTTTACAACAAGAGAGGCCATTTGGGAAGTTAAAGATGAACAACCACAGGAAGTTATCGTCTCGCTTAATTCAAATGTTGGCCGAATAGAGCTTGACAGCAAACCCGAACATTCTCAGGTTTACATAAATGGCAAATTAGCTGGTTACGCCCCCTTTAAACGTGAACTTGAAGAAGGTAAATACCAATTTAAATTTGAAAAGGATGGCTATGCTACTGTCGAAGAAACAATTACAATTATACGTGACCAAAATGTTGAGAAATCTATAAAACTTAACCAACTTCCTGGTTCTATTGAGGTGACCAGCATACCTGACGGTGCTGATGTATTTATCAATGATCAACCTCACGGAGTAACTCCACTGCAACTTAACTCAATTCAATCTGGCAAGTACACAATTCGTCTTGAAAAAAATTCATATGACCAGGTTTTTAAAGATATCGTCATTACACCAGGGAAAAAGTCGCTTTTAGAATTTAATTTAAGCAAAAATACTGGTGGTATTGATTTGGTAGTTAACCCTCCAGGAACAACTATCTATGTAAATGGAAAATCTTACGGTGTCACCGAAAAAGGCGAGAATCGTATGCTTTCTAGAATATTTCAAGTTAGAGGAATCAACGCTGGTAAATATGAAATTACAGCAGCACATAAACGTGCTGTTCCTGACAGTATAACAGTCGCAGTTACTGTCCAGAAAGGTCAAGTCGCCCGCCCCAAACCTTTAACTTTGTGGGTCGCTAATGCTGAGCTAAAGTTAAAAAATGGCAAGGCATCAATTGGACTGCTTTATGCCGAAAATAATGAAAAAATATTTTTTGGTCCTGAGCCCGGCGTAAAGGTTGAATATGATAAATCAGAAATCGAATACATAAAACCGATTGAATCAGGCGATGAATAATTTTAAAGAACACATTTACCCCGATGCAAAAAAAGATAATCCATTACTAAGAAAAAAACTTATATCGCCATTTAAGCAAAACCTTTCTTTTATTGTCATATCAGTTTTATTAGTATTTCTTGGAATGGTCTTTTATTATAAGTTCCGTAACGAACAAAACAAACATATAAATTTATGCAACATTAAACCCATTGAACTTAATATCAATGCCACAAAGATAGGTTGTTACTCATCAACGCTGCAAGCAACATCTTCGTTTGAGCAAAGCACGCCGATAATATGTTTGGAAGTATTCTCAGATAAAATTAACAAGATGCCATTAAATGATATTGTCAGGCCATTCTTCTACGAATTAAAACTCATTGATTCAAACGGCAAAGCTATCTATTCCAGCGTCTATAATGGTCATTTTGTCGACGCAGGCATCAGTATGGAGAATAGTAAAGTTTTGGACATTGATACAATTCCAGCTTTGCCTGCTGGGCAATATGTATTACAGTTCAAAATCATTTCTCCATTGAAACCATTTGCTGATTGCAAATATTTTATACTGCTGCGCCATCAGGTTAACTCTGCTAGTTTTGTTACAAAAATAAATTTATATAAACTATTTAGTATAGTATTATTTGTAGCAGCAATAATCAATCTGCTTGTCTATCTGCTTTTTACCATAAAACTGTTGTTACTGAATCTTGCTCCAGTTGATGATAAAACACTTTAAGTATCAATAACGGCGGTAATCATCAAACGGCATTACCGAAAACATCAACGGAAATCGGAATAACAGCAGAATTACTACGAAGCTGATTAAACCGCCAACGGTAATCATTATCAAAGAAAAAAACAATACTCCACTTGCGCAGCCCACACATCGCCAAACGGGAAGAATCTCTTTTGGCATCAATGTTACTCTACGGGTGAGGATTTCTTCTACCAGCCCCGCAGACAACGCTGTTACAATGATGCTAATCGGTAAAAGATATTTAAACGAGTCATAGTTATCACAGAATATAACTATTGGGAATAGGCATGATAATGTTGCAAACAGCATTTTGCAGCACGGCACATAACAGCAAAGTTTACCTAAGAAAAAGCATCCTATAATACCCAATAAAAGAGGCATGCTGGTGGCAATGTTGCCATTAATCTGGTTACTCGTAATTAACAGTAACACTACCACCCCGGATGTAAAAAAACCGTTTTCAAAGGCACCAAACCCAATACTGTAATTACCAATACGTGTTAATAAAAAACGCACAATTGCGAAAATTAAAATTATAAACAGTAATAATAATACCAATGCAAGCTGCGGTAACAATAATTTTACCGAAGTTACTTCAGTAAAAATTTCATCGTTAACACTGCTATTATCGATAATGTTAGTATCGTCTGTAAACGAATACAACGCTGCTAAAATACCATTTGGAATTTGATTTGGTTGTGGGCTCATGCGTACTAAACGACGTTCTAATTCATTAATATCACTAGTTAGATTATAGTTGCCAAATACCTCAAGTACGCTACAGCCAGGAACAACAATTGATGTTTTGAAATATTTTGCCATATCTTGACGCGATTTTCTGGATATATTTGCAGGTAGAGCCACGACACCGTTATCACTTAAATGCTCGCGAAGCAAAGAACAAAACTGTTCTGTCAATAATACACCTGTAATCATTGGCTGGGGGGCAATAATTATGTCAAATTTTTGTTTGGAACGAATTAAGTAATCGTCCGGTGCAGAAGCGACCATCGAATATTTATTATTTATTATTCCAAAATAGCCTGAAGTTATGGCAAAACTATTTAAGTTAGATGATGGTGACAAAAAGATAACTTCATCGACGAACGGTAAAGCTTGAAAAGATTGTGATAAAAATGAAAACGGTGAGTCAATAACCAGAATTTTAATGTTTTGACTATCAACTTGTAATGCAATCGGCAGTGACGCAGTGACGTATTTTTCGGAATCTTTCGGATACTGTTCAAACGCAATGCCGTTTCTGGCAATTAAAATTTCTGGTAAATCTTTATTTATTACAGATTCTTTTTTAAAAATGTTCAATCTGCCGTTATTGGTGCTGATTTGACCATGCCAACTCCAGTCTGGCAAAACTTTTTGCCAATAAATATGAGTCATATATTGTCCGCCATATGCAATTAACGCACAAAACAATAATGAAAAAAAGGCCATAAGCCATAATTTTTGTTTATGCTCGATAGCTTCAATTGTTTTATCACGACCTATAACTGCAAAAAAGATAATGATGATGCCGGCTATGGCAAGGTATGCTATCGGAGGATGCCATGTCAATGCTGTTGCCATGAATAATGTGCCACCGACAATCATGCCCGTGCCACCCGCAACTTCACGAGTTAACCTTTCATTGTTTGGCAGCATGAAAAACAATCCGGTGATTATACCGCTAATAATTCCCAGCCACAATGTGGCAAAACCAATTCCGGCAACAATTCCAACTACTTCATTAAGCCAGTGTTGTGGAATCGGAAGAAATATTGCAGATATGACAGAAATCAGTGCAGCTATAGGCAGCAGCATTAATGCGCATGACATTAAAAATTCTCTTGAAATGCGGCTGTTTCCACGTGGAACAAGCATTACACCGCAGGTAACCCAGACAAAGAAGAAAAAGATAAATGCAAGCACTACTACTGATGAATTATCAAATCTAGCTGTAAGTTCATTCCAAATAAAAGCAATTGCAACAACGATGAAAAAACCGGTTATAATAAAGTGTATAATTTGCCATAACGCTAACGTGAATTTATTCATTGCGCCTTTAACCGGTATTTTGCTCTGGTGATTGCTAATCGTAACGCTGCTGTCATACTGCCAATGTCAGCTTCGCCCTGCCATGCAATATCAAAGGCTGTGCCATGGTCAACACTTGTTCTGATAATCGGCAACCCTAGAGTTGAGTTAACGCCCCTATCGAAGGACAACATTTTAAATGGGATATGGCCTTGATCGTGATACATAGATACAATACCATCAAACTGCTCTCTGACAGATTTTATGAATAATGTGTCCGGTGGAAATGGACCATAAATATCAATCCCGCTTTTTTTCAAAATAGCGATGGCAGGTTTTACAATATTTTCGTCTTCTAGACCCATAAATCCGTTTTCACCTGCGTGTGGATTAATTGCAGCCACAGCCAGCCGTGGTGACAAAACTCCCTCCGCGACAACAGCATGATACAGCAGTCTGGTGACTTCAATAATACGTTCAATGCTAATAGCCTTGGTTACTTCAAGCAGAGGAATATGGGTGGTGACAAACGCTACTCTAAAATTACCGTCTGACTGCATCATAGCATAATTGCTGCAACCGCAAAGCGAGGCGATTAGTTCTGTATGACCAGTAAATTTAATCCCTGCCATATTTACAGAAGCTTTATTTATTGGTGCCGTTACTATTGCATCCACGGTACCGGCCAAGGCATCGTTTGCGGCAGCAACTACGGCGTTATATGCTACCAATCCACATTCTGGTGAAACTTTGCCAAGTTTAAAGCTATCTATTTTAATTGTACCAATATTTTTTATTTCCGGCAATTTTCCTGAACAAAACTTTTGCGCTGCTGCGGTGAGCACATCAAGGCAACCATAGATGATAATATTTGACCGATGCTTAAATTCAGGAAGCTGTGCGGTTCGAACCGCAACCTCAGGTCCAATCCCGGCTGGGTCTCCCATAGTTATTGCTATATTCGGAACAGTGTTTTCAGTATTCAATGTAGTTTTACCAGGCTTGACCTTTGGTGGAAAAGTACTTTGCGACATTAGGAATTAATGGTTTAATTAATTTCTTAATAGCTGAAGCGTATTCACGAATTTCCCATTGGGCATGGTCACTATCACGCAGTTCTAAAAAATGCAAAAGATTGCTTAAATCTACAGTGCCCCAAAATGTCACCATCATATTTTGGGGTAAAACTCCCCTCGCCTGTTCGCGGCATACTCCATCGCTTAGCAGTTCATTGTACAATTCCAATGATTTTATATTATGCTGAGATATTTTTTCTTTTAAATCACTGCGGTCAACAGCAGGATCAACAACTGATGCCTGCCGGTTAGAAACTGCTTGCGCTCTAACGATGGTGGGAGTATAAAATTCTAAATCAATTTCAGTGTAACGCCGGGAAATTTCATTATAACTCCAAGTCCGATGCCTGTGCCATTGTCCTCGCACAAATAATGGACAATGTACACTAAAAGTGAAAACAACATGTTCCAAAGGGCTGGTGTGACGATTTTCAATTAAATAATCCAACAGCACAATATCTTTTTCATCCATATCGTTTTTAAGTTTACCAAATGAAACTCTGGCAGCGTTAACAATCGTACTTTCATTTCCTAAATGGTCTATTAATCCAACCCAACCTTGACCGTCCAAGACTTTTACATGATTATCGGGTGGCACATTTAATCTTTGCTGCATAATATTATCCTTTGTTTGTAGTGACTAATTTTAGTTTATATCATACTGTCTGAGAGAGCATTTCATTTTTTTTGTAATTTGCAGTAACGGGAATAATATCTATGCCAAAATTACGATACGCATCAATCGCTACAGCAAATGCCGGGCCTAGTAAATCAACTTGTGCACCAATACGGCTAAAGGTAACCATTTGTGGCGAAAATTTGCGAAATTTGCTACCAGCCTTCAACTTTGCTTCCATTGATTTTAATAAAAATGGAGCGGCATCGGTAATTCTGCCATTAATAACAATATGCTGAATGTCCATTAATTGAAAAATATTAACAATTGCCTCACCAATGCAGGTACCTATACCTGCAAACATCTCTAAAAAATGGTGGTCTTTTGCAGCAGCAGCAGCAATAATTTTATCAAAAGCAAGACCTGTTCGTTTCTCAATAGCGCTAATGCTAGCTAATTGCTCAAAGCAACCTCTATTGCCACAATAACATGCCGGGCCATGGCTATCAAGTGATAAATGTCCGAATTCGCCAGCGGTGTTTCCAGCTCCACGGAATAATTTGCTATCTATAATGAATCTGCTGCCAATGCCTTTATCAATAAATAGAACTCCCATATTACCACAATGTGGCAAAGTTCCAGCTAAATAAAACTCAGCCAAAGCTATCCCGGCCGTATCATGGTCTACTGCAATCGGAACCTGAAATTCATTAAAAAGAAACTCTTTGACATTGACGTGGCTCGGACCTGGAAAACTTGCTGATTCAATAAATATGCCGTTAATATGATCAACAACTCCTGGGAAACTAACTCCTATTCCTGCAATATCACTGTTTAGATAACCTGCATTCGCAATTGCCGCATTGATAGTTCTGCTAATTTCCATCAACAATGTAGTATTATCTGGTTTAGCTGATATTTTTGTTGAAAATTCAAATTTTTTATCCATGCTTCCATCAAAAAGCCCACATTTTATATTATCACGTGCTGCTCGTACTGCAACCAGCATCATCGACCTGCGGTTGATTCGCAACAAAACAGGTTTTCTTCCACCTGTTGAATCAAGAGTTCCAGATTCAACAACCAGCTTGTCTTCGATTAGTTTGCGAATTTCATCAGTAATTGTTGCAAGCCTGATACCGCATTTGCTCCCCAATTGACAACGTGCAATTGGTTCATTGATTGCGATATTCTCGTAAATTTTCTGTCTGATTGTTTTCATTAATTTCTGTGTAATTTTTTATTGTCTAAACTATATTTTGCTATGGCTGTTGCGCCCTGCGATTTTAAGAACTAAATTCTCTAAAATAATTCTAGCGTCTCCACCACCTGAAACAAGTTTCCGGTTAGCATTTAGCAACTCCTCAATCGCCTCGGCTAGCTCTATATCAGTAAAACTTCTTGCACTTTCACACATTTTATATGCACGAAACGGATTTGCAGATAACAACATGTTGTTCGGATGTTTTTCTTTTAAATCAGGCGGAATCGCATAAAAAAAAGATTTTCCAATATTGTTTGGAAGATTAAGTTCTGCCATCGCGCACCTAGTCGTCACCAATTCTTGAACGCTTCGAATACTGTTAAAAAGTACGGCAAGTTCTTGACTGCCGCCACCGCGCTGATTTCTCATTTGTTCCAGCAAATCACCGATAACACTCAATGCACCAGGAATATCACGTTCAATCATCCTGTTAGAAAATTCCCAGCCCATCGTTTCTGGAGTGCGACTGCAAATAGCTTTGCAATCAGCTAAAGTAATTGTCTCATTTTTCCCGATATAACAGCAAAGTTTGTCTAATTCAGACTTAATTCTGCCACTGTCGCTACCAATAGTTTCAACTAAAAAATTTAGTGCTGAATAGTCAATGTGCTTTTTGGCTTTAGCACAAATTTCTTCAATTCGTTCACCCTGACCTTTTACATAATCTTTGGCCGTAATGTCAGCTTTACGAAAAAAAAGTATTTCTGCACCTGCAGTCTTACACGCCTTAAAAAAAGACTTGCGTTGATCAATGTCAATACCATCGATCACCAAGGTTATGTCCTGTGGAACACCTTGTTTGATAAATACAGTCAGTCCATCCGCAGCACTACTATCCGCAGAGAATGCTTTTTCAAAATGTATAAAATGACGCAACCATATTATTTTATCTGCAGATAAAAAAGGCGGGGTTCGCAATGCATTCAATAATGTTGACAATATCTCCTCTGGTTTTGCATCACCATCGCCAATAATAACCTCTAAATTAGAATTACTTTCAGGATCATCACCACAAAGTGAAATAATAATTTCCCGAGTTTTTTCTTTAATCGCGAACTCATCGTTCCCGCTAATCAGAAAAATCTTAGAACTGCTTGCATGGTTATTAACTTTAACCGTTTTCATTCTAGTCAATACCAGGGATAAAGTTTTCTTTGCCGGTAAACGCAGCAATAGTTTCAGTCAATAGTGCGATTGCTCCGACGACATCACGCACGTCACAAATTTCAACAGGTGAATGCATATAACGGTTTGGCACACTTATCAGCGCTGTTGCTACACCGGAACGGGTAAGCTGTATTTGTGCTGTATCTGTGCCGCCTGATGCACGGTGAGATGCAGTTTCTTGATATTTAATTTTATGTTTGACAGCAACCTTTCGTAAAGTCCGACCCAAAACAGCATTATTATCGGCGTTTCGATTAAGTTCAGGGCCACCGCCAAGTTTAATTTCTCCTAAAAGTTTTTTGGGAATATCTGGTATATCAGTTGCAAAACCGACATCAATAGCAAAACCAACCTTAGGGTCAATGCCAAAAGAACTGGTAATACTGCCGCGTAAACCAAGCTCTTCCTGGACGGTCCCAACACCATGAACTTCAACCTTGATGTTGCGTTTGCTTAAATTACGCAATGTTTCTGCGACAACAAATGCGCCAATTTTATCATCCATACCTTTTGATTTTATACGGTTTTTGCCTAGTCGCTGATAATTGCTGCGGACAGCAATCGGGTCACCGATGGCAACCAGTGCGGCGGCTTCTTTTTTATTTTCTGCACCGATATCTATCCAGAGATCGTTTAAATCCGGTGAAACATCGCGCTCCTTGGGTAAAAGTAAATGAATAGGTTTTTTCCCAATGATTCCGGGGATTTTCCCTTTTGCAGTTAATATATTAACTTCAGTTCCTGGCACGGTAAGCTTGTCAATACCACCATTAGCGCGAAAATATATCAAGCCTTCTTCAGAAATATAGACAGTTTGAAACCCAATTTCGTCATAATGACCCGCCAGCATAACACGAAATATGCCGCCTGGATTGACAACACCTGCCGTATTACCCATAACATCGGTCGTCACTTTTGTGCAGAACTTTTGCAAATAACTGCGATATACATTGGCAGTTTCTTCTTCAAAACCAGAAGGTCCAGAACTATTCAGTAGTTCACTTAAAAATTTCCAACTTGCAGCCGATAACATGCCTTGCCTCCTTGATGTCAAAAATAAACTAATCGCATAATGCCGCAAATTAGTATACATACATTATTTTGTTCGCAATAAATACACCTATTAAACTTCAACCAATTTTTAAAAAAATCAAATCAGTACAGTATAATTTCGTAAACTTTTTTTCGATTATTGAAATTTTGACAGTAAAAATGTAAGATACCTTCATTAAACGATAACAAATATTGATATTTCAATTTTTACTATTAATCAATTTTATTGAAGATTTGTGCCTTCATGGGCAAATATTGATAAAAAATATTTATGTGTGCGATTATACATTAGCAACATTCACTCCATTAAATCATAAGTATCAGTAATTGTTATCGATAATACAATCTTTCTGTATGGATATTTATTTGCTTAACTGTTTATATTTTATTGTATAAATATCTAATATTTTTGTTATAATAATAACAATAATATGCTATATTAGTTTCATAATGGTTTTATTATAAAATTAAAATAAATTATTTTGCTTAATCAATGATTTTTATAGTTTAATTTGATTGGAGAATCTTATGTATGATGTTATTAGAGAAATGCCTAAAGCCTATGAGCCTGCCGATATAGAAAAAAAATGGTATCCTCTTTGGGAAAACCGCAAATATTTCCACGGATGTCCTAATCCCAACAAACCAGCATATTCAATTGTTATACCACCGCCCAACATTACTGGCATTTTGACTTTAGGGCACGTTCTAAATAATACGCTACAGGATATTTTGGCCAGATGGCATAGGATGATTGGCGATGAGGTTAGCTGGTTCCCTGGCACTGACCATGCCGGAATCGCAACAGAAAGCCGCGTGCAGCGTTATCTTCGCGAGAAACATAACACTGGGCGAGATGAGCTTGGAAGAGATGTGTTTATCCGTAAAGTATGGGAATGGCGGAATGAATATGGCGGCACTATTATTCGTCAATTACGTTGTCTTGGTGCATCATGCGACTGGGAACGTGAACGATTTACGATGGATGAGGGTCTAAGTTACGCTGTACGTAAGGTTTTTGTTGACTTATATAACAAAGGATATATCTATCGCGGCAGGCGAATGATAAACTGGTGTCCAGTCTCAAAAACTGCTTTATCAGACGAGGAAGTTATCTACAAGGAAGTTAAAGGTAATTTTTATCACTATAAATATCCTTTATCAGACGGTTCTGGTTTTTTAGAAATAGCGACAACGCGTCCTGAGACAATGCTTGGTGATACAGCCGTTGCGGTACATCCAGCAGACATCCGTTATATGCACTTGATCGGCAAAACTGTAAAATTACCATTAACTGATCGTGAAATTCCAATTATTGGCGATGAATACGCTGACCCAGCCAAGGGTACTGGTTGTGTTAAGATTACCCCAGCGCATGACCCTAACGACTTTGAAGTTGGTACACGCCATAACTTAGAATTTATAAACGTGATGAATGACAATGCGACTATGAATGATAAGGCCGGACAGCGTTATGCAGGACTTGACAGATTTGAATGCAGAAAAAAAATTATCCATGATTTAGAGTCTGATGGACTGATGGTAAAAATCGAACCTATAGTTCATAATGTCGGTTATTCAGAACGTGGAGATGTTCCGATTGAAACAATAATCAGTGAACAGTGGTTTGCGAAAATGGGTGAACTCTCCAAGCCTGCCATTGCCGCGGTACGCGATGGGAAAATTAAATTTCATCCAGAACGATGGAGTAAAACATATTTTCACTGGATGGAGAACATTAAAGATTGGTGTATCAGCCGCCAAATATGGTGGGGACACCGCATCCCAGCTTGGTACAATAAACACAATGGTGAAATCTTCGTTGGAATGGATGCCCCAACAGGTGACGCATGGCTGCAAGACAATGACGTGCTAGATACATGGTTTAGCTCATGGCTATGGCCATTCTCCGTAATGGGGTGGCCGGAAGATACGGCAGAATTAAAATATTTTTATCCTACAGGCGACTTGGTCACTGGTCCTGATATTATTTTTTTCTGGGTTGCCAGAATGATCATGGCCGGATACGAATTCAAACAGGATTTGCCATTCCGCAATGTTTATTTTACCAGCATAATTCGCGATGACCTCGGTCGTAAATTAAGTAAATCACTGGGTAATTCGCCAGATCCGCTTGATGTTATCGCAACATACGGCGCAGATGCTTTACGTTTCTCTATTACCTACATTGCCCCTGTTGGAATGGATATTCGATATAGCAATGATAAATGTGAAATCGGTCGTAATTTCGCCAATAAGTTGTGGAATGCCTGCAGATTTAGACAAATGCAAGGTGATGTTACTCAAAGCTTTGAGAATCTGGCCACTATAACTGATTTTACAAAGCTCACTGTAGATGAGAAATGGATGCTAGCATTACTCAATAAAGCAATAATTATGGCAGACACGGCACTCAAAGAATACCGTTTTCACTATGCCGCACACGAAATCTACGAATTAGTCTGGAGTAATTTCTGTGATTGGTTTATTGAAGCTGAAAAAATTAGATTGCGCAGTGGTGGTGAAAACAAAACTCAAGCTATTGCCATCCTGGATTTTGTTATATATAAAATATTGCGTTTGTTACATCCGTTTATGCCGTTCATTACCGAAGAGTTAGCACACCAAATGGGATTTTTGAACGACGCCGAAACCATTATGTATGCTGCGTATCCACAGCCTATAAGTATGAAGGGAATCCCTGTTGAGCCGGATAATTCTGAATTATTAGAACTGGTAAATGGTAAATTTCAGCTTGTCTCTTCTGGACGTGCGCTTAAGGCCAACTATAATATTCCTAATGGTCAAAAAGTCAAGTATTATATCAAGGCAATTAATGATTCCACACAAGCATTTCTTGTTAATGAACTTGATTCATTAACATTTTTGCTTAATGCCAATGAGCTTGAAATATCCATAGCTGACTATAATACTGCAGATGGCGCCGCTCCGTCAATTATGGCTAATATTGGTACAATTTACATGCCATTACATGGCCTTATCGACATCGACGCGGAAAGAAAAAAAATGCAGTTGCAAAAAGAACAGTTACTTGGCTGGATAAAAGGTTCAGAGGCAAAATTGAATAATCCTGGTTTTGTTGATAAAGCTCCTGAAAACGTTGTGCGTGAAGCAAAAGTTTATTATGAAGATCTGAAGCAGAAGCTCGTTCGTACCAATGAACTTATTGATTCACTTAAATAATTTTCTATTGAGTAAAGGATCATGCAATGTCAGAACAAATTACCCTACTGGTTACTGGTAAAGCAAAACCTGAACATTGCAATAATCTTAAAGGACGTTTGGTGCATTTTGCTCAATTATCCTGCGAGGATCCTGGCAATATTGACTATTGTTTACGCAAAGTTAATAATAGCCAGTACGAATTCTTCCTGTATAAAAATTGGGTTAATCAAGAGGCACTTAATATTCACATGCAAAAAGATTGTCTTAAAGAATTCCTTAATGACTGCAGTTTTTTACTGGAAGGTAAATTAATTGTCACTCGCGCATCTATTTTTAAATAAGATTGATTTATGTCGTTATTAGAAGTTGACAACCTCAAAGTTTGGTACCCAGTCAAAGATGGATGGTTTAAGCCGCTACAGTATGTCCGTGCTGTTGACGGCGTATCATTCCATCTTAATGCTGGTGAGACGCTGGGACTGGTCGGAGAAAGTGGTTGCGGCAAAAGCACGCTTGGTAAAACTATCGTAAGATTAGAAACACCCATCTCCGGCAAATTCAGTATTGATGGTGTTGAAATTGGTAAACTCAGAGGATACGCATTACGTCGAGCCAGAAAAAATTTTCAAATGATTTTTCAAGATCCTTATGGCTCATTAAATCCGCGAATGAATATTTTTTCAGCATTAAATGAAATTTTACAACTGCATACACAACTTAACCGAAATCAACGAATTGACCGTGCCGCTGAGTTATTACAACTTGTGGGGCTGAGTAGTGAACATCTATTCAGATATCCGCATCAGTTTAGTGGTGGACAACGACAGCGTATTGGTATAGCACGTGCTCTTGCTGTATCCCCAAAACTGATTATCGCAGATGAACCAGTTTCGGCCTTAGATGTAAGCGTTCAGGCTCAAATTATCAATTTATTAAAAGACATTCAACGCAAAACAAATGTGGCATTTTTATTTATTGCCCATGATTTGGCAGTAGTCGAACATATTAGTCATCGAATTATGGTAATGTACTTGGGGAAAGTAGTTGAAAGCGGGACGAGCACGGAAGTATGTACATCACCAGCGCATCCATACACTATGGCGCTTTTATCCGCGGTGCCGGTAGTTGACCCGAATACCGGCAACAAACGAATTATTCTCTCTGGCGATGTTCCATCACCGCTGCATCCACCCTCGGGTTGTCCATTTCATCCGCGCTGTCCATTGGCACAAAATATTTGCAGACAAAATATGCCTGAACTAACGGAATTCAATTCCACCACCCATCAGGCGGCATGCTTTTTTAAAGGCAATTCAATCGCATAATAGTTAGAATGTTGATTAGATGCATTTAAGACAAATGTTCTCTGTCAACATTGATAAATTCAGGAAAGTTATCAACCATATTGTATATAGCCCTGATGTAATGTTTTACTTGTTCTTTCGAACCACAGATACTAACTGCACCTGAAAATTTCCCATCTTCTGTTGGCATCATCAAATTACCTAAAGCAATAAATCCATTAAGTTGAATATCTGTAAGCGGACTGACAAACATTTCCGCATCCTTAAGAATAGTTACGCCAGCAGTCCCAAGAATTTCATTAAGTGATTTTTTGAACAAAACGCGCATTATATGATAAAATAAAGGGTGTACCATAGCGTATAGTTCAAGAAGTTCACTGCTTTCGCTTTTGCCAATTCGCGTGGAAAACATTCTCCGATTAAATTCACGCTGATAACGCAAAAAGCTTCTCAATGGATTTTTTGCATCAATAAAACTGCCTGGCCGGATAAAAATCAGGCTAATATTGCGTTCTTGCGGGCATTCATTGAGAGTTGAACTATCGACCGGGAAAAGAAATTTTCGTTCTTTGAAATATTCATATTGTGCGAGTCCCCAAATCACCAGGCTGGCGACTGAAGCCTGTCCACCCATTTCAGACTGATAATGTGCATTTAGATAACGTCTTAATTTTATAAATATGCCAAAATCTACATAGATTCTAGCACGGAATATCTTATTGCCAAAATAAAATACTTCAGGGTGTGCAGCCGGAGAGTGCAAAGCCGGATAGCGCAAAGTGCCGACTTCACCCCACTCCGTTTTAAGGCTGCGCAGCATTTCCTGCATTGGCATTCCATCAACCGGAACGTGATGATGTTGAAACCAGAGATCTGCTTCGGAATAATCATGAGAAAAACGGCAAATAATATTTAGTAAGCCGAATCCGGGATGACGTCTCGCTTTAAGATTTGGGGTCGCCATTCTGGCACGCAAAAAAATTTGTGAGTCATCCGGTGGTGGTAATATTTCAAATTGAATAAAAGTACCATTTAAAATTCTTTCAACTAAATGTTTGAGCTCAATTTTTGCAGCTGATGGAATTCTTTTGTATTTTTCAACCCAATGTGTGATTCGTTTTTGTAAAATTCTAGCACGGTTTTGATCACTTGATTTTGCCGATTGATTATAGATACAACAAAATTGCTGTACCGTTTCTTTTATCAAAGAATCGCTAAGCATAGAGGCTGGTGAGGCATGGGTGTCAAAGTAAAGGACCATATCCATCAAATCACCATTGCGGCTGAATTTTGACTCGATTATGTCAGTTACTAGTAATTTTTTACGTTTCATCATCAAGTATCCCCAATCTAATGTCCAATGGCAACTGGGATTGCGCCCAATAAAATCCATTAATTTGGGGATTAATATATTCTTGGCAAGTTCAATATCATCAGGGGGGCTGTTGACACCTAAATAGTTTAAACGGAAACTTGCAAGTATAAACTTTGAATATTCGTTGCGTAAAAATATCCCTGTAGCTCGCCGCCAACCATTTTCTTCTGCGTGCAAACCAATTTTTTTAAATATTTGCAGCATTTTTATAAAAAGCATAAAACAAAACGTGCTAAAACTCCAATGGTCAACTAGGCGGCGCATTTTTAATTTATCGATATAATCAACTGATGATTTAACAATTTGATCAACAATTGGTGGCAAAATAGTTTTATTGCTGGCTTGCCCAGTCTTAAGTAATCCAGAAATTTCCGTGTCAGAAACAGCCGTCATTGACTCCGCAGGGATTTTTAGAAATTCACAGATTAATTCTGCAATCATTTCTGGCTTTTCTTCTTGCGGAGAATGACCGCAATCTGGAATTATTTTTAATTCGGCATTTGGTAGCTCATGAAAAAAAAGATAAGCATCATCAACGCTGATGATGCGATCATTAGCACCCCATAAAATTAGTTTGGGAATGTCTAAATGATGCAAATTTTCCATCAGGGCGCGTTGATTGGCGATGGAAATTTGTTTCGCGGCCGATATAAGGCATTCTTTTGCATTGGGTTGTCGCAAAATATCCGCATATTCTTTGACTAAAGCCGGAGTAATTTTACTTTGGTCATGATAAGCTTCGCGTAATACCATCGCAGCCATCAAATCCTCTTGCGCAAATTTAAGCAATACATTCTGCGGCGAAATGGCAGCAAGATCGTCAATAAAGTCTGGAAGTTTCAAAAAAATACCAGCACTGTCAATCAATATAAGCCTGGAGACCATGACTCTAATTTTTTCATTGAACAGCGTAACCAGGCTGATAATTCCGCCCATAGAGTGTCCAACCAGCACTAGGTTATTTAAATGCATACGGCGAATAAATAATGCTAAAATCAGTGCCTGGTCATATATGGCAAGATTTGAATCACATTTCTTTTCAGAATATCCAAATCCCTTTAAATCAATAGCAATGTAACGTGAATTTTTAGGCAAACAGTCAATGAGCTGTCTCCAACTGTAGGAAAATGAAGCAAACCCATGGACAAATAAAAATGGTTGCCCAGTACCAACATCGGTGTATGCGATGGTAACCTTATTAATTTTAATGTATTTGTAATCTTTAGTATTCATACTTTAAACATCATAAATTACATCAGCCTGTTGTTCAGACAATTCAGATTTTAGTTTAGGCAAGAAGACAAAAAATGTTGTTCCTTTACCAGGTTTACTTTTAACTTGTACCCAACCATGATGATTGTGTATTGTGCCATAAACCATTGCCAAGCCCATACCAGTACCTTTGCCGATAGGTTTGGTAGTGAAGAAAGGTTCAAAAATTCGTTTTTTTGTTGCATCGTCCATCCCGCAGCCATTGTCTTCGAGTGAAATACAATAATAGTCACGAGGATTAATTTTCTGTTCAATTTTTACATCAATTTTATCTGCGGAAGTGACCCGTAGATGTAACTTCATACCTTGTGTATTATTTTCAACTGCATCTCTGGCATTAATCAGCAGATTGATAACTACTTGCTGCAACTGGACACTATCGCCGCGAATTGGCATCTTATCTTTATCAATATCCAATATCATATCCAAACTTTTTTGACTAATTGGCATAAATAACTCAGTAGATTTTCTGACCAGTTCTGCTAAATAAATTGTACTTTCTCTATACTTGCCCTTACGGGCAAACCCCAATAATTGTTCAGTTAGCCTTCCAGCCTGTTCAGAAATTTGAGTAATTTTATCCAAATGGCGTAATAATTTTGGGTCATCATATTTATGAATCAAACGAATGACATCTAAGTGCCCCAAAATCGCATGAATATGATTATTGAAATCGTGAGCTACTCCCCCAGCTAATTGCCCTACTGCTTCAAGCCGCTGCGAGTGAGCCAATTGTTCACTTAGAACCTCTTTTTCACGTGAAAGTTTGCTTTCTTCAGTAATGTCTCGACCAACCAGCACCTGCATGTTTGCGTTACGAAAATTGATGGTGGATACAGCCATATCCAGATGTACCGCAGAATTGATATCGTTGCCAATATAACATTTAAATCGATTAACCTTAATGCCGCCAATTGTATCGAACATTGTGTTTGTAGTAAGCAGCCAATCCATAGTACGACCAGTTTCATTTTTTAGCATTTCAGGAAAATGCAAACCAATTAGTTCTCTGCTAGACTTGGTCTTAAGTATTCCAACAGCGGCTAAGTTGGCATCTAGAATTATTCCGTTCTGATCAAGCAAAATAATTATTTCACTGGCATTTTCAACAACCATACGATAGCGCCCCTCCCATTCACGCAGAGATTTTTCTAGTGCTTGAGCCTTGCCGTATCCGCCAAAAAATGCGATAATAATATCAAATGCACCACGATTATCTTTTTCAACCTCGTGTTCAACCTTAAATAAATATATTGATACAAGAATGCTTATCCAAATAGTCGCCAATGACTTTACTATAAAAGAATTATTGATTCCAGTCCACCACTGCGGCTGGTCCCAATATGCCACTGCTAAATAAACTACAGAATCAACAACTTGTGTAAAAACCAATGCACCTAAAACGCAGAAAAATAATCGGCACTTTGCGTTTCTCAGTCGTTGAAAAAAAATCGGTAGTAAAAACAAATCAAAAAGCTGGGCAAGAATAGATGCCGCCATTAAATGGCGGGCCTGCTGTAATAAGAAATCCAGAGAATCAGCTGAAGTCCCCTGCGATATAGAAAATCCCATCCAATTGCATTGTAAACTAGTTAAACTGGCTAAGTAAATAAATAACCCAAAGGCCGTAAGCGCACCAATAATCATTCTTTGCGCTGCCAATGTACCTTCTGTAACGTAAACTAACATCAAAGCTGCAAGGTAAGGCAGGAATAAAACAGTCGTACCAACTCCAAAGTCCAAATTAAAGTATGAAATATGAACCTTTAGGTCAGCAGCTGTGACAAATTGAGTAAACGCAAACAATAATCCAACAGACACATAGAACGCCGCATTGCCAATAATTTTGCGCTGACTGTGTAATAAACCAAGTCCAACGAAAACAAAAGTCATTTCAAGCAAGGTCAATAATGAAGCATAAAAACTTTCCAAAATAACTTCCTTTCAGATTCCACAATAACCAAACAGTAACGCTGCCCTAAAGAATATCAGTATTTTATCGCCATGTTAAATTATTATTTATGATAATGCCAAACGCTTTTGGGAAATATATTGATACAATCAATCAGTTGCGCAATAGTATAAATAAAGTAAATACGCTTATTAATCATAACTAGCTGCATTACTGATTGTTTTTTACATTTTTCAAGCGCTCACGAATCACTGCAGCCCGGCGGACGTCGCGTTCTTCTGCAGTGAGTTCTCTACCCGCGAAGTATTGTAAATGAGCTTTATGAATAGTGACAAAAAGTTCATTTACTGCCAGTAAATCAACTATAGAGAACATTCCCATATCAACACCAAGTCTAATACTTGATAATGAATTCATTGCATCCTCGCTGGAGACGATGTATGCGTGACGCATATTACCATAGGCCCTGCCAACCTTATCCAAGAGGTTATTTTGATCTTTTTCAAGCAGACTCAACCGGGCATTTTTTTCATGATTGATTAACTGTTTGATTACTCCGCAAATACGGTCAATTATTTGTATTTCAGATTCTCCCAAAGTACTTTGGTTTGAAATTTGAAACAGATTCCCCTGATTATCACTGCCTTCACCAAATAAACCTCTAACCGCCAACCGAAGCTTGCTAATTCCTTGTATCGCCGAAGTAATATTTCCTGTTAGAACGAGTCCGGGCAAATGAAGCATTACAGATGCCCGCAATCCGGTACCCACATTTGTCGGACAAGACGTCAAGTATCCAATTTTTTCATCGTATTCGTATGGCAATTGTTTTTCTAACTCGGAATCCAGCTTGCCAATTTTTTCCCATAAACCATGTAAGTCAAAGCCAGAGGTAATAGCCTGCATGCGAATATGGTCTTCCTCATTAATCATTATGCTTAAAGTTTCGTCAGGCTTTAATATTAAAGCCGAGCCTGCGCCACTGTTGACAAATTCATTGCTGATAATGCGCCTTTCCTGTAAAAGACCTTTTTCTAAAGCGGATATTTCAGCCATCTCAATATTTATGACCTCGTCGCCGAAAGACTCAGATTTACGCAATCCCAGTTCTATTGCATCCTTTGCGTTTTGCAACTGCTCAGTCTGGGAAGCAATTGGAAACGGCAGGCCTTTGAGATTACGCGCTAAACGTATTCTGGAACTGATGGCAATATCATCATTTGCGTCAAAGTTATTCAACCAGCATACTTTGTTTTTAAGCAGTGTGTCTATTTTTTTATTCATTTGTTGCATTAATACGACTATTATTTTTTTTAATTTTACGTTTCATCTTAGCAATGGCATCACGAATTTTTGCTGCTTCTTCATACTCTTCTCGTGCGATACAGTCTTCCAGTTCTTTTTGTAATCCTAAAATTTTTAGCATAATCTGCGAAGTGACAGTGTCTGTCTCATCGCCTGGTTTTTTACCGATATGATTTTTTCCTTGATGCATGTTGCCAAGAGCAGATTCAATAATATCCCAAAAAGTTTCATAACAGCGACCGCAACCCAATCTTCCCGTATTGCGCAAACCTTGTGTGTCCCAGCCACAAGCTGGACATGTCAGAACAGGGTTGTTATTAGTCGAATCGCCTTGTGACGAAATTTGGGAGTTGCTTTTTTTTAACTTTTCGGTAAGGTTATATAGCATTTCTGCTAACTTAAAACCTCCTAACTCAAGTGACGGATTGTCTGCAGATTTTTTGGCTGCACAATCGCTGCATATATGCAATATCTTCTTTTCACCACCAGATATTTCTTGTATATGGATTGTCGCTTCATTTTTATTGCATAACGTACAACGCATACTGACACCTCTCATTATTCTCAAGGCTTTATCCAAAAGGTTATTGGCAATCATCGCTAAAATATTACATAATAAAAGTCAATATAGTGCACGATAAAGCAAAATCAAGAAAAATATTGTTTATTCAAAGCCGTAAATATTAAAGATAATGTTTACAATATAGTTTCTTAAACAGCTATCAATAATAAATCTCAATTTTCGCCATAGCAGTATAAAAAGATTAAACGCATAATATCAATGCACTAAAGATATTTTCCGCCAATTCCCAGAACGAAATCGATAAAATACAATAATTGCTTCAATTAAAGTACAACAGGTTATGTATGCCCAAACTGTAATTACAGAACTATGCATTAAGAAAATCAATAAAGCCGTGCCTGGCACCAAAAGTATCCAAGTGCAAAAAAGACTAATGTATAATACGGCATGAGTGTCGCCGGCACCACGCAAAGCACCTGAATAAATAAATTTTGCAGCATCAAAAAAATTAAAAATCGCAGCAAAAATTAAAATATATTGACCAGTAATAATAACAGCGTTAAAGTTAATTATACCGCAGGAATCGCGTGGACTAAATAGTTTAAATAATGAAATAGGAAAGATTAAATATACAAGACCTGAAAAAATCATAAAAACTGATACCATTAGCCAGGCATGGTAGGGGCCGCGATTGGCAATGCGAGGACGTTTTTTCCCAACATATTGACCAACAACAATGGCAGTGGCGTCAGAGAATCCCAATAACGGCATAAAGCTGAGGTTATTAATGGCCAGTGCAATGGTGGTTGCGGCGAGCGATTCAGGCGTGAGATGTCCGAGCATAAATGTCAGGGCAGTCCATCCGCCGACATCGGCGACGGCTTGAGTTCCGGCAGGGATGCCGAAGATAATAATTTTTTTGAGATATTTCCACTCAAAATCACGGTAGAGACGGGTCGGATAGTTGTGTTGGTTGACCATAAAGAACGCGATAGTAACGACGACAGAGGAGAATATCGATGCGATGACCGTGGCGAAACCAGCACCGCCGATGCCCAGCGCGGGCAAGCCGAAGTTACCAAAAATCAAGCCATAATCGAGCAGGATATTCAATGCGCAGGCGATTAAATTAACGATGGCGACAAACTTGGTTTGACCACGTCCGGAAAAGAACGCGAAGAATGGGCAGCTCAGGCAGACGAATGCGCCGGAAGGGATTAGCGAGTTAAAATATTCGATTTCACGCGCCATAATCTCCGGGGGATGGCCGCCATAAGTCAAGATTAGACGGCCTAGCGGCGGGACAATAAAAGTGATAATCATCATCGCAATGAGGGCAAAATAAAAACCACTCCAGACCGAACGAACACAACTGACCGCATCACCGGCACCATGATATTGTGCTACGAGTACGGAGGTAAATCCGGCGGTAACCATAAAGAAACAAAAAAGGGTAAAATAGAGAATACCGGCGGGCAAAGCGGCAGCGACATCTTCCGTGGAATTGATGGACAAGAAAATACGGTTAGTGAACTGCATAATAATATGGCTGGCACCCATAATAACCAAGGGATATGCGATTCGCCAAATTTCGCTAAAACCGGCAGCTGTGGAGTTATTACGAATCCACCATGAGGATAGGTACTTAGCCATATTATTGCATTACGCTTCTATTTGCTGCAGGAACAATCTTGCCGCGATATTTTTACCGGTGACCGTTTTAAAAATTGCTTCAATCATCGTGCTTGTTTGCGTTTGGGACAGTTCTTTATGGACATCATTCCAATTTACCAGCCAGTCGGCATCCCAGACGATACGGAATTCAGGTGTGTCAATATCCTTGGCACTATGATGTGAACCGATAATACGGCACACGTGTTCGACTATCGGATGCTCAATATGAAGATTTTTCATAATTTTGGCTGCAATTGGTACCCCTTCACTTTCTTGATAATTCCCGGCTGTGGAATTATATTTGCGTTCTGCTTCAAGAATACCGATGTCATGCAAAATTGCAGCGGCACGCACCACTAGCGGGTCAGCCCCCAATTCGTTCATTAAAATTTTCTCAGTGTATTCAAGTACTTTCAACGCATGATTGATGCGTTTCTGGTCGGAACCAAATACTTGGCGCATTTCCAGTTTTAAGCGTTCACACATTGACGCTATGTTATCGCTGCCGTTTTCGCTTGTAGTGGTACCGAGGCATTGCGCGGCATACTTGCACCATTTGGCACAGCCCAGATCAATTTTGGTATTTCTGACCTCTTTTTTGCATGAGGTGCAGATGCGGAACGGTTCATCTTTAAAGAATTCAATTGAGTAGCCGCAATGCGGGCAATTAATATCATAGAGTGCGTCAGCTTTCCAATAACGTTGGTCTTGACCAGGGCATTTAAAATCTCTCATTGTGACCAGCTCCTAAGTAAATGGACAAAATAACCAGGCAACGATTATTTTGTGACCGTTGCTAAGTTAATGATTGTTTAAACGATTCCAATTGAGTATTAACAATAGTTCTTAAAATATCCTGATTCACGCCATATACAATCGTATTTAAAACAAATTGTAAGTTGGCGGCATTGGACGACAATTTGCCGCGCTGATACGGGATAGCGTTAAAATCCGTAATGCTGAACATGAGGTAACCGCCCTCCTCAGCTTTTACTACACATTTGACGTGCCCGATAGCTGTACAATCTGCCTGCTGTAATTGCTCAACAATATTTTTCAACATTAAACATGTCGCTGAAGCAAAAGTTACTGGTGAAGAAAAGTTCAAAATAAAATTTCTGGACAAAACGGTCGGCTCAATACCGTCCAGGCGCTCTGGCTGGATAGCTGCAAGCGGCGTTGTTTGTTCTGGTGTCAGACTCAACAGTGCCTGACATAGCGCATCCGTATGCCATTGGTTTAGTGCCGAGACATTGATAATTTTATGTGGAGGCTGATATTGTGCTATACGCTGATTTACTGCTGCAAGCTGTTCTGCATCAACCAAATCACATTTATTGATTACCAACAAGTCGGCAATGTCAAGTCCATCGCGAATAATGGGAATATCTAAATTCTCCAAAGTCATAAATCTTGACGCATCAACAATGACCACCATATATTTAGCGTCAATTTCGCCGCTATACCCGGTCAGAGCAAGCGCGACTTGGCGTGGTGACGCTACCCCGGACGGCTCCAAGATGACTACATCCGGATTAAATTCGCGCTCGAGCGACAGGAGGGTATTAATCAAATCAACGCGCAGAGAACAACAAACGCAGCCAGAAAAAATTTCTTTGACGGTGAGGCCTTCGCCTTGCAGCGTGACTCCATCAACGCCGACTTTGCCGACTTCATTTTCGATAACTGCGATTTTTTTTCCGTTTTCAGCCAATGCTTTGGCGATGGTTAGCAGCAGTGAAGTTTTTCCGGAGCCGAGGAACCCGGCGATGATAAATAGTGTCATAGTTGAGCCGCTAAGTTACATTAGACCAAGACAAATTCTACTGGCGGCATAAGCAGCATCTTCCGCACAAAAAACGCGTTTAAAAATTGCATCAAACAATACTTCGCAATCGGGCGGGAATTCGCTGTCACCCAGGCGATAAATCAAGGTAATCTTCAGATCGCCCAGTGTGTGAACCTGCGCCATAAAATCGCTGCCTGGCAACTGTTGCCAATCAAATCTGGCAAGATTTTTGATTAAGCCGTCGAGGTTATTGCCGAAGCGCTGTAGCAGCGGGTCAGCAGTGCGCGACAGAAATGGTTTGTAATAGAATTGTCCGCCGGTGAAATCACGGTATGAAATTAATTGCCCAGTAGCTTTCAGCGGTACAGTGCAAAGCAGATAATGAAGCAAGAGCAGATGGTCGCCCGGCTTAACGGGTTTGCCATCAGCGGCAGTAAGTTCCATTTCATCAAGAGAAAATGACAAATTTTGACCAAACATGCGCAAATCAATATGGTGGTTATCAATTACCGGCAGTCCCAGCAGCTCCGCGCTGGCGTTTAGGTCAACTTCGCCGAGCTTAGTCATAGCCAGTTTGATTGCGTTATTAATACCGTCTATTTTAGACATAGAGCCAATCTTATTTAAGTGAGTTTAAACGGGGTTTTACTGAGGGAAATAAATCAATATCAGTATGCGGCAAAAACATTGCGCTGGTGTATTGATTCATATACTGCGGGTCACTGCTGAGGTCAATATAGGTCATCCGCGATGCAATGCTAGCCTGCCGTTCTTTGAACTCCTGCGAAATTAAGACCATATATGAACCGGTAAGTGAAGAATTGCCAATATATTTAAATTTGCTACGCTCCGCATCCGGCAGCAGTCCAATCACGATTGCCAATTCCAAATCCAGAAAACGCCCAAAGCCGCCGGCAATATAAATATTGGACAAATCATCAAAACTCATCTCCAATTGCTTTAATATCAACGCCGCGGCTGAATATATCGCCGCCTTGGTTCGAATAATATTATCAAAATCAGCTTCACTGATGGTAATATCCTCACCACTATCACTCTCCGCCGCGGTAACAATCACATATTCCGCGAAACGCCCATTAATCTTGATTGCCGCCGATGTCTTAGAACGGGATAATTTGCCGGCCTGGTCAATCCAACCGGCAAGCAGTAATTTGGCAAGCAGTGAAATAATTCCGGAACCGCAAATGCCTTTGGGTTTAATGTCACCGATAGTTTGATAGCGGGCAATGCCGGTGGTTTCATCAACATCCACGCGCTCAATTGCACCCAACGCGGCGCGCATCCCGTATTTAAGTCCACCGCCCTCAAACGCAGGGCCGGCAGAACAAGCACAAGTCATCATAAATTGACTATTGCCGATAACGATTTCGCCATTGGTGCCGATGTCAATAAAGAGACTAATTTCTTCGCTATCTGTCGCAAGTGCGGTACAAAGGACTCCCGCTGTAATATCGCCACCAACATAACTGCCGACACTAGGTGAAAGGAATACCCACGATTGCGGATTAACTTTGATGCCGATTTCCGCCGCGGTTAAATACGGAGCATGCATAATCACTGGAGTATAGGGCTCCAAACGAAGATATTCGGGCTTAATCCCCAGCAGCAAATGCGCCATCGTAGTGTTGCCGGAAACAATCGCGTTACAAATATCAAAAATGTTAATATGATGCAGTTTGACCAACCGGTCAATCAGACGATTGATAGTTTTTAGCACTTTATCGCGGAGTTCCATCAGACGCGCTGGTGTCGCGGCGTAATTAATCCGGCTGATGATGTCCAGACCACAACTGATTTGTTCATTATAATCCGTCATTGTGCCGATTACTTGAGCTTCAGGCAAATAGACAAGTTGCACCGCGATGGTGGTGGTACCAACATCCACGGCAATCCCATAATGTTGGTAAGTAGTATCGCCCGGCTCAACCCGGATGACATGGTATTCTTCCAATTCACGAATAATGGTAACGGTAACTTGACCGGCAGCATCCCGCAGCGCCTGCGGCAATTCACGCAAAACCGGCAGGGTATAAGCAATTTTTTTATTGCCCCAATCTTTGATTATTGCCTGGCTCAAACGGTCTAAATCAGCGAAGCCATCACCGGCCTGAGCAGATTTAACCTCCACCAACCATTTTACCGCCAACGGATCAAATTGCCACCGACCCGGTAGCAAGTCTTGTCGAATGAGTGCTGCATCATCTTCCGCTGAAGTAAATTTCCCGCCGGCACGGCCGGATAACTCTGGCACTTCGACGATTAACGGGGTGTCACCAACCGTGGTTTTACAAGCCAATACAAAGCCGTCAGCAACCTCATCAGCGTTCAATACGCCGAGGCTGTCTGTTTGCGCTACCCCGGCGGCGATACGCACCAGACATTTGCCGCAAGTGCCTTTGCCGCCGCATGGTGCGTCAATATCAATACCATGTATTCTGGAGCAATCCAGCAGGTTCGCGCCAGTCGCGATTTCAACTTTGGTTCCAGACGGCATAAATGTTACTAGCGGCATAATACTAACCTGAATGAGCAAAAAAAAGCTGACCGCGGCTGATAACCCGCAAATCAGCTCGTTTAATTATAAATTACTTTAGAAATTTAGCGAATTTGGCTTTAACAAAGCCTTCGATATCGCTTGCTTCCTGAGTTCCGACGATCACCTTCCAGCCGGGCATATTTTCTTCAAGTTCGCCGCTGATTTGCGCAACATAACCTGGGATGACAATTTCACGGGTCGTGACGAACTCATCCAGTTTAACTTCTTTGCAGAATTTGCCGATTGTGGCGCCGGAGAATTTACCAGCTGCCCATGCAGTCAATACGCTCATGCCTTCACATTCAGGAATAACCAGCCAGGCATTCAAACCGCTGTTTTCAATTTCACCTGAAACGATAAAGTAGGTCAGCGAGAAGTTAGTGGTGACAAATACCGGTGAATTCTTATCCGGCTCACCAATGGCATAAATTTTCGGCTCAACCTGAATCGGTTTTTGCGGGTCAGTATAAATATTCTGACGCAGTGCCATAATTCCGGCGAGTTGCGCTTTGTTGAATTCAGGCAGCACACAGATACCGCCATATTTGACCACTTCATTAATAATCATAGCTGAATCAGCAAGCAGATTCTGTGCTTTAACGATGGTCATCGAGGCATAACCTAGTGGCTTGAAACCGTCTCGCAGCGCAGCTTTGCGGGCAATTGAATTCAACTGTAGCAACTCTGCCGCGGAATCTGTTTGGAACTGCAGTACTAAGTCATTGAAGCCTTCTGCTTTGAGTTTAGTGGTCAGTGCAACGAGAGCATCCAAATCTTCTGCAGTAACAACCAGCGCGTGGCCGTTATCCTGGGCTATTTTTACCAACTTTCCCGCATTTTCTGGAGTCACTGGTCCAATCAAACTGTTTGAACCTTTGATAACCTCAGCTGCAGTTGCCAGCGCATTAACATCACTGCTGTAGAGAATCAACGGACGTTTGGCCTGCTGCCAACATTTTTCTGCCACTGTGGCAAAGGTTTTGGTATTGCCTGACGTATGCGTTACGGCAAGCATTTCAATAGTAAGTTGCTCCCCTACCCTGATGAGTTCATAACCAGCGATGTCGGCAATGGTTTTATCGACCGATGCATCACCATCATTGATATTCACGGCAAGTACGGTCTGATTGACAAAAGTTTTTTCGTGCCTATACAGGCAAGTTTCTTCGCCGACTTTGATAGTTTTATTTGGACCGAACGCAACCCCTTTAACAGGTGGTTCGCTGGCAGCGCCGAGCACTGCTTTAGCTTCATCAGAGGCATAAGGGCATTCTGATAAATCTGCTTTACCTGCTGCTAATTTCATTGCGAATGCAAGGCAAGTATTAGAGCCGCATTCTTTGCAATTGGTCTTTGGCAACAATTTTTGTATTTGAATACCAGTCAATTTGGCCATTTTTATTTATCCTTTTTCTTAAACATTAACGGGTAATTTTGCCATCAAGCAAATCCATAATGGTTTTTTTGGTTTGGAGGGCGGCTTCCGGATGATACATGATCAGGATGTCGGCACCGGCATACAATAAACCATTGGCAGTGGTCAATTCCCAAATAGCAGCGCGCTGGGCTAAATCACCCCATGCCGGGAAATCTTTTTCCGTAGCCTTAATTTCCTTGATTTTGGCACACTCATAACCCGGTGAAGCAATCATCGGCAATGCCAGCATCTTATCGCCACCGAGTCCGGACTGACGAATACGTTCCATCACTGAATATGTGTATTCAATACCGTATCCGGTTGCGCCGGTCATCGGATCCATGACAATCTGGTTTAATTTAATATCCATATTACCAAGGAGAATATTGAGCTGTTTGCCGATATTCACATCAATCGGGCTTTGCGCAATCAAAGTATGACCATAGGCCATCGCCGCGCCGGCGATAGTACGGTAATTATCCTGTTCAACCCAGTTTAAGAGCAGATTTTCACCAGCACAGGCTTGAGCTACCGCTTTCATAATTTCATTATTACGTGTGAAATTATTGTGTCCGGTGATAATCAACGGCACTTCGACTGCTGCGAGAACTGCTTTGATTAATTGGACTGTTTCTTCAGCAGAACGGTTGCCTTTTTCCGGATGAGTACCATCAAGCCGGACACTGATGAGGTCAGCACCATATTTATTGACACAGACTTTAGCCATTTCAACTGGGTTTTCCAGTAAATCACCATAGATTTCGCGTAATACCGGCGGATATTTCGGACTGACCGTGTCAAATACTTCTAAAGCTACTAACGGACGATTGGGCATCGTGCCTTCCCACAACTGGAACGGCATACAAGTGGCGCCGCCGATGTTATAGGAGACGCCGCGGGTGCCGCCTTCCGCTTTAGTCGCGCCAATTTTGACAGTACTGACCGGAATTTCACAAGTTTCTTTCGGTAATTTAAACGATTTGATTTTGGCAATTTTGTCCGCAGCTTTTACTGTCGGTGCGGCTGGCGCAGTAACAGTAGTAGTTTCTACCTTAGTCGCTTCAATCGCAGTTCCCAGGAACTTATTACTCAAAGTATTGATAATATCCTTGACCACTTCCTTGGTGATAGTTGTTCTAAGTGAACTAGAAACTTCAGCTTTTACCTGCTGCTTGATTTGCTCGATAATCGCCGGAGTAAGCGCACCCTGAACTGGAGTAGCATCTTGGGCGACGGCCGGTGTTATTTCGGCAGCATCTGTTTCAACAACTTCCGCTACCGTGACTTCATCAGAAATGGCGTAATCTGTCATATCCTTCATCGTCAGCGCCGGATGACTAATTTTTTCCATAAAGGCACGTATAGCCGCAGCTTCAGTGGCGATAGTTTCATCCGCGATCTTGTCCATAAAGCCGGCAATATCCTGCTCAGAGAAACGTTTTTCCAAATCTTCTTTCAAGAGTTCCTTGAGTTCCTTCGGCATCCAGACTAAACGGCGCAAGCCGCCTTCTGCGAATAAAAATTTCTTGGAAGTTAAAAATACTTTGCCGCAACCCATGAATCCAGGCGTCTGTAAACCGCCGCCAACGTTACCAGCCAAAGACGAGAATGTCATGCCGCTCGGAGTTTCACCCAAGAATTCACGATTCACCACCATTACACCATTACACTCCGGCACATAAGCGCAAATTACTTCAAAGCAACCGCAACTGGTCATCGGACGATCCATGATGGAATAGGCGCAGAAGCTGTCCACGGCCTTGTGACTGGTGCTGTAAACATAGTCATTGATGCCTTTCCAGGTACCCTTGACCGGGTCAATACATTCACCCTTAATAACCGGCTGGTTAGGCCCGGTTTCGTCAATTTCATAAGCAGCTTTACCGTCAAGCCAGTTATAAGCGCCGCACAAACCGAGGCGCTCCGGAGTGATGATACAAACATGGTCAGGAGCAAATGACTGACAAAGCAGACAGGAGTAAAAGATGTCCACCGAATCATCGGTCATAGATTCCATACGGCGATTACGTTCTTTGTAAACTTCGCGGGCAATAACGACGCGGCGTTCAACTTCTTTTTCATCGGTTACGAGGGTAACCTTAACTTTGTCCACGATGGCAGGGTAATCCGACAAGAGTTTGGCATGCAGGATTTCGCCGTAATGTTTTAATCTCAGGCCGTTTTTGAATCCGGTTTTAGAAACGCGGGTCCACACGATGTCACGCTGTCCCATGTGCCAAATGCCTTCAGCACCATTGAGCAGATGATGGACTTGACGCTCGAGAATCGGCTCAAAATCAGATTGCATTTTGCGGCCAGCAACTTCAACCCAGATGGAAAGCGGTAACGCCGAGCCTTCAGGTATCTGGTCAATATCCGGCCCAATGACTTGGATGTCGCCATCAACGATGGCATCCATATCAACACTGGTAACAAATTCGAACGCGGTAGTTTTGTTGCCGCCAAACTCGCAATGAACATCAGTTTTGCGTATTCTCTCACCTTCAAACGCAGGACCGTAAGCTACTGGAATCGGCACATTGGTGATTTTAATTTTGCAACCGCGGATTTCAAGTGCACGTTCAACCATATTTTCCGGTTTGACATTGGAAATCACGTGTTCGTAAGTACAAACACCGGTAGGTAGAATTTGCGGGATATCAGTATCAGCAATAACCGGGAAACCATAATTAATGGCTCCAGCAGCAATTGCATACTTCGCTGCAGTTACTTCGCCAAACGCCAAGACAAACGCAAAAATACGGTTTTTATTATATTTAAGATTAGCGCTAAAATCACCTGCTTTGACCCCGCCGAACGAAAGGGCGGCACGGTTTGCGAAGCCGAGAATGAACGCGAGTGAAGATACATCTTTGCCGAACGGTACCAGGCGGGTTTCCCAGCCGAGTTGAACACCTTCCTCAGCTAGTTGTTCCGCAAATTGTTTGCCGTCAGTTTCGCCAGCCATAAACACATAAATATTTTTTTCCTGCAATTCCTTGGCAATTTTTACGGCTATAGCGTTAGTTGGAGCGGCACCAACGATGGCAGCGAAGCCTGGTGCAGAACCATCCACAAACTCAATACCGCGTTCACGCATAATAACGTCAGAAGCGGCGCCTAGCCAAATATCATGAATTGGCGCCGGTCCAATGAGGTAATTGCATGATTCAATAACTTCAACAGCAAACAGTGCTGCAATACCGGCATCCAAAGCTTTGCCGAGATATGGCAGCCATACTTGATCTGACGGGCGCTCCGGCAATAATTCTTTAGCATATTTTAAAATATCGCGCAGGTCGGAAAGTTTGACTATTTTTTTACCAGTGAACGAATAAATTATTGGCAGATAATAAGCAGTATCGGGGAATCCAACTTGGCAATCGGCACCCTTAGCTTCTATTGCTGCGGCCACTTTGGCTTCTGCCTTTGCGACCCATTCAATTGCGCCGTCGATGGCGCTTGCACAGATTAATTTAGACATCGAGATTTCTCCTATCTTTCATATCCAGAAGCTTACGTTCGGATTTATTGTTAATCCCAAGTGCTTCTCTGCCTTTGTTGAGTAATTCCATAATTTTTTCTACTGCTTCCATGGGGTCGGGGATATAATGAAAACCACCACCAAAACGCTTTTGCGCTTCTTCACCCAAGTATTTAGTAACGTTTTCAGAGCCACCGATATGGAACGGCTGACCAAGAATAACGTTTACGCCGGTGGCAACGAAATAACATCCGATAGCAACAGCTTTTTCGCTCATCCATTCGGGTGCGACACCGACTGCCGGAACTTGTGAGAGTGCTTCGCCCAAACCGCCTTCTGCAACAATATGAGTTGCAGCTTCGAGGATACGGCTGTTATCAACGCAACTACCCATATGGAGCACTGGCGGAATTCCAACCGTCTCACAAATTTCACGTAAACCAGGACCAGCTTCGGACATCCCCGTTTCTGGTGTCAATTTACCTGCTTTGGCGGAGGCTTGCGCTGCGCAGCCAGTCTTCAACACGAGAATATCACGTTTAATCAATTCTGTTGTCAAGGTATTGATGTAGGAGTCAGTTTTGGTTTTAATATTGTTGCAGCCAACAATACCAACTACCCCCTTAATTCTACCTTGAATGATAGCATCATTCAACGGACGGAAAGACGCGCGGAATGTTCCGCCGAGCATATATCGAATCGCTTCAACGCTAAAACCAGCTACCAGCGGCTGTTTGGCTTTCGGTATCTGCACTTTTTGCGGGTCACGGTTCTTGTAATTATCAATGGCGCGTTTGATGAGTGATTTAGCGGAATCATAAGCATGGTTTTCATCGAATTCCATGTGAGTCGCGCCAATCGTTTTGGCAATATCAGTGGTTGAGACCACCTCGGTATGGTATGAAGCGGCTACGGTCGGCAAACTCGGCATGACACATTGCACGTCAACTACCATCATTTCAACCGCACCAGTAACAATCGCCAACTCCTGTTGCAGGAAGTTACCCGCGACACGCACTCCACGACGCATTAAAATTTCATTCGCGGTACAACATAATCCAGCCAGATTAACGCCCTCAGCTCCGGCTTTTTTAGCGTATTCGAGAACCTCTGGATCTTTTACCGCTGAGGCAAGCATTTCTGATAATGCAGGTTCGTGACCATGTACGATAATATTAACTTGTTTTTCTTCGAGCACGCCAAGATTAGCACTGCTGCGGAGTGGTTCTGGTGTGCCGAACATGATATCTGATACTTGAGTCGCAATTCTGGCGCCGCCCCAGCCATCAGCGAGGGAGGTTTTAAATGCCATATCGAGCAGGTTGCGGTAGTCGTGGTCAACGCCCATATGGGTGCGGTGCATCGCTTCGACGACCATTCGGTCAATTCCCTGCGGCATGATGTGGTTTTTTTCCCACACCGCACGGGTTTTTTCCGGTGCCAGGAATAACGTTTTTAGATTTTCTTCTTGAGAAGTAAATTCGCCTATGAATAAGTTTGCTAATTCTAATGCTAGTTCATTTACTTCACGGTTTTCGGTATTTAAACCATATTCTTTGGCGATGCGGTAAAGTGCTTTGACGTCAGTAATTTTATAATCTGGCTCTTTACCTTCAGCAACTTTTTTGAATCTGAGTACGAGGTGTCTGCCGTGGTCAGAGTGAGCAGCGGTACCTGCAGCTACTTCGCGCAGAAAGTTTCTCGCGACAATAGTATCGGCATCGGCGCCGCAAACGCCGCGTGGCGCGTTAGGGGTTATTTTGCATGGCCCCATGTGGCAAATTTTACAGCAAATACCTTGTGAACCAAATTTGCACGGAACGCTTTGAGAATCTGCGCGAGTAAAACATGTTTCGATACCATCGGCGCGAGACTTGATAATTGTCTCAATCGACGCTGCATCCGAAACTAAGTCTTCGGGCTTTTTAGGCTCTTTTGCCATAACTCGTCTCCTTGTTCGTTTTTTTAATGGTTAAAATTACGTTTCGTTATTTTATTTATTTTTCACCGGCACGCCGGTTTGGTCTAATAATTGGTCAATCAATACAACGACCGGATTGGATGCAGGCAGCGTGGTTATCGCAGTACCAGCTTCAGCAATCTCCGCTAAATCATCATCTTCCGGCAAACCTATAATAAAATCTGCACCGGTAATCTGTTTTAGATCGTCCACGCCCTGCGGCAGTGAACTCTTGCGCATCCGGTTAACAACAATGGCTAGTTTTCCGTAGCCAATATTCATTTCTTTGGTCATTTCGTGCAATCTGATTATGGTTTTTAAGCCTCGACTGGAGGCATCAGTGACCATTACCAATAGATTGACATTTTTAACAATACGCCGGGATAAATTCTCCAGGCCGGCTTCATTATCAAGGACAATATATGGATAAATTTCTGAAACTTTTTCTATCGCGTTTTTTAGCACGTTATTGGCATAGCAATAACAGCCTGCACCTTCTGAGCGTCCCATCGCAATTAAATCAAAGTCTTCGGCTTCAACCATGCATTCACCGATTTTATACTCAAGCCAATCTTGTTTAGAGACACCAGCAGCCATACCCTTAGCAGCTATCACGCGGGCCTCCTCGCGGATAGCACCGATTGTTGCTTCAACCTTTACGCCTAGCACATTGTCTAGACACATATTCGGGTCTGCATCAATGGCCAGCACCGGATGGCATTGGCGCGCAATCAACCGCTGCACCAATAAGCCGGCGATGGTGGATTTACCCACCCCACCTTTGCCGCTGACTGCGATCAGGTAACTCATTATTGTAACTTCCTGTTAATTATGAACGCCGCAACCGTTGCTGAGCCGTTTTAGTTCGTTACGTTTTTCCGCAAGTTGATTTTTCAATTCTGCAACATTATTATTTGTAACAACAACCTTTTTTTTCGATTTGTCGGTTGTTTTTTCAGCTTCGGCAATTAGTTCTTCAAGTTCTTCGATTTTAGCAATCAAACGCGCAAATTTATCATGTACTACATCTTTCATTTTTGTTGCCTCCGAATGTTGAATTGAACTTACCCAATAACTATAAGAAAACTATATAGAATTAACCTAGCTTTTATTGTACAAAAAACCTCCTCTATTTTAGTTACCTTTTGCTCTATATTATCAATATCCATCATCAACTACCGGCATGGCTTAAGTATAAAAAAAAATAACACTGTCCATTCTATTGTCCTGACTTGTCATTCCATCAGATATGCAGCGCCTGACTGGGTTGTGAGGCGCATGTCGAGATACTGGCAAATTTTCATAAATATGTTCTCTATTTCATCTGATTTAGGTAAAAATGTTTTTAATTGATAATGGTATTTTAAATTACAGTAACGCACTACCGAGTGATGATAATTCAGGTCATAAACCCATGCCAACTGGGCGATTTTGAAATCCGCAACGGTAAGCAGGTCGCTGATGGACACTGTAACGTGATTTAATACTGCGTCTTTAACTGCCGGGGTCAGTGCTGTACTATTATCCAGTTCCAAGATGACTGCGTCATTGTCGTTTGGCTGCTGATAATGCAACAGTACTACATGCATAATATCGAGTTTATCGGCGTCACGGACAAGCATAGTCATTGCTGTCTCGCGTGACGATAGTTCAGCCGGAAGTTTGCGGCAGTTGTGATGTGCAACAGCAGAAAACAAAATGTTTTTTTCCGTATCACTGAAGCAATCAAGACAAAAGTTATTTTTAAGTATTTTTTGGCCTAATTTACCATGATTCTCAGATTTTATATCTACAAATGTCCTGTATTTTTTAAATTGCTCAAAACGGCCGATATCGTGCAGTAATCCTGTACTACCGGCAAGCAGGTACTCTCTGTCCGGCAATTTTAGCTTTGCCGCGAGCATAAGAGCTTCGTCCATTACTCTCAAGCTGTGTTCTTTTTTTAACATGATATTGCAGTCAAAGCTATTTTCACCAGTAAAAAAGGTATCAGCATATAAAGTAAATTGCTTTTTTATATCGAAAAAAAATTGTTCAAAATGATTCAATGTATTGACTGCCTGATTTAATCAACCTGCGCTGCCTTCTGAACAAACATTTAAAATTAAAACAGCTTAATAATTTACAACGCCGCACCCAAAATTCAATAATAAACGATTTAAAATTGTATTATTAATCATCACATCTATATTAATATTTACAGTCAAAGTACTAACCATGCGCTAATGCGGCTGTATGCACCGTAAACAAATAACTCATTGGGGTGTTAAAATGTTATTAAATCACAGATCGTCAGTCACTTTATTATCCTTAGTTTTAGCAGTTGTAATTGCTGGATGCACAGTGTATTCCTTGAACCAGTTCTGCACTAAGGATAAAGAGATAAAAATACCAGACTTAAACGGCAACTGGCGGCTTAGCACCGCTTTGGGCGATGATGTCAGCGGAATTGAGATTGACCCATGGAAAATAAGCAATGATACCATCACTGCTTATGACCGCGACAATAAGAAATCTGAGTTCACTGTCGTGTTTTTTAAACTTAAAAATAAAATTTTCGCGGATATGGTTGGAAAATCACCAGCGAACAACTCTTACTGGAACCTGACCGTGGTACCGATGCACGTGCTGCTATCGGTTGAGTTCACCCAAGACCAGCTAACCTTGACTCCGGCTGCTGTAGAATGGTTTAACCAAAAGGACAACAAAGCTGTTAAAAAATTAAAATTTAGTAACTATAATGGCGACCTTAATTGCCGTGTATATTACTCTTCACCTGCTGAATGGGAAGAATTTATTTCTAACAATATTGAGACAGAGCCGATGTTTAATCAAAAACAAAAATTTGTATTACAGCGTGTACGCTAAACGATTTGAATAAGGTTTTTTATGCAAAACAACAAAAAATTTAAACAGTGGTTTTACGAACACCACTTAGCTTTAGGTGACGGACAATTGCCAGAATCTGTTAACGTTGCAAATAAAATGTGGCATAAAGTTAAAACTTTTAAACATGATTTTTTTGCCGCAACCGGACTCTATAAAAACGATCAAGAAGAAGTGTCTGTTTTAAAAATTTTCCGGCCGCGTTCATTTTTATTATTACCATATTGGTTACTATCAATTTTTGAAGCGCGCCACGAAGAAAAAGTATATCTGCGGCTTCAGGATACCGGACATGTACCCAAATGGATTGGCAGATATGGACGTTCCGGCATAATGCATGAATTTGTTCCAGGTTGCCATTTAAACCGTGGTACCACAGTCAGTGACGATTTTTTCCCAAAACTTGAAGCTTTGTTCAAAACTATGCATTCGCGTGGAATGGCGTATTTGGATACCAACAAGCCGGACAACATAATTGTCGGTGATGATGGCAAATGCTATTTGATTGATTTCCAAATCACTTGGGTTCAGCCGCCATTTCCATTTAGTCTTCTCACATACCCTTTTTTTGCTATATTCAAAGATTCAGATTTGTATCACACGAAAAAGCATTGGAGAAAAATTTATCCAGGCAACATCAGCAAAGAAGAATTTGATAAATCACGACCACTTTACATAAAAATTCACCGCAAGTTTGCCAATCCGATTCGCGCAATCCGAAGAGCGTATTTACGAAAAATCGAGGAAGGCGCAGGCAGCAAACCGGAAGGTTCTGCGAAGCATTAAATTAATGTTCTAAAAAGTTTCGCAAGATGCTTAACTGCTGATATTTTTTTCAGCATTATTATTGGTGAAAATTTTGCTGGTTATGCGTAGTTGTCCACATGCCGCAGCGGAAGAAGATCCCTTTTCCTGTCTTAAGGTTACATGATCAAGATTATGTTTTAAGGTATTATAAAATGCTTTAATAGTATTTTGTGCTGGACGGTGAAAATCGGCAGTTACCTGATTATAAGGGATTAAGTTTATTTTAGCGTGAATAGATTTTGCAATTGACGCAAGTTTTTCGGCATCAGCAATACTGTCATTAATATTAGCAAGCAAAGTATATTCCAGCGTGACCATTCGACCAACTTTTTGCATATAATATTCACAGGCATTGATAATTTCGTTAATTGTAAAACGGAATTTATCAGGAATGAGCTTTGCTCTGATTTTATCACTGGTAGCGTGCAGCGATACGGCTAAATTGAGCTGCCGGCCTAAATCAGCTAAACGATATATACCTGGCACATAGCCACTGGTAGAAACAGTAATGCGCCGCGCGCCAACACCTAAACACATTTCACCACATATAAGCGAAATTGCTTTTGATAAATTATCAAAATTTAATAACCCCTCGCCTATTCCCATAAAAACTATATTGTCAGGCAGGCGGTCAATCGTATTCGCCCCCCAAAGTAACTGCTCAACTATTTCTCCTGCAGATAAATTTCTAACCAAACCGTTCGCTCCGCTGGCACAAAAATAACATTGAACGGGACAGCCAACTTGAGTACTTAGGCAAAAAGTTATACGTTTATCATCTGCGGGAATAATCACCATCTCAATACATTCACTGTCAGGTAATTGTAATAATAATTTTGTCGTACCATCTGGCGATAAGATACTGTTTGTAATCGAAATACTGCGAAGAACAAAATCTCGTTTTAACCGTTCACGGGTCGCGGCTGGTAAATTGCTCATTTTGTCAAAAGATGAAATACGTTTTAAGTAAATCCACTGCAAAAGCTGCAAGGATCTGAATTTAGGTTCAGCGTTTGCTTCGCACCATGCAGTCAATTCATCAGCATTGAGTCCGCATAATAAATTATTAATTAAACTCATTACGTTTTTTCTTTTGCTCGTTCTTTATTCCCTGCCAAAGACATATACGCTTATCTTTATACATTTTTCGTTCAGACAGCAAATTACGCCAACGACGCTCAGGTGCAAGTGGGAATTCAGTACTTATTAAATATACAATTTTTTTATCAGAAGGAATTTCATCATTAGAATTTATTCGGCGAATTTTAACGCCAATATAAAAACATTCTCCGTACATTCCTGTAGTAATATCTTTATAAATTATTTCATTAGCAGCTACACGTTCCCGTTCAAGGAGTTGTTTTAGTTCATTGCCAATAGCATGCTTAGTTTCATCTTGACACTTAAAAGGATAAATAATTGTCCAGAAAAAAATCATTACCCCAGTTGTCAACATCAAAATATACAACCAAATATACGGTTTAATTTTAGCTTGTATGAGAATTAATCCAGCAAGAATTGCGATGATACCATATACAATACCGGTAATAATGTTTTTGTGTTCATAACGAAAACCTAGTTTGTTGCCTGAAATGGTAATACTGTTCCACCATTCACCAGGGATCGTATAAAAAAACAAGATTGACGCACCAAGTATGCATAATGGAAATGAAACCAATTTACAAAGTGAAAACAATTTGTCGCCATAGCGCCTTATGACAATAGCATAGTTGTTTCCAGTTAAAACTGCTAAAGGAGGAATAATAATCATAATATCACGCGTATCAGTAAAAGGACTTAACCATAATAACATAAACAATGAGATTACTATAATTCTAAGGAAACGGCTAAAAATCGGGGTATTGTCCAATGGGTGCAAGGCTACACAAAACGGCGCCCATGCCAAGACACTCCAAGGCATTAACTTGATAAAAACATCTATTGGGAACTGGTATAGGTGCATGAGATAAGCGGTAATAGAGTCAGGCTCAAATAACACAGGAAAAAAAGGCAGGTTTTTTTCAAGAATTATTAATGGCAATGCCCACAATAAAATAAAACCAACCAATACTGCCATACCAATGTAAAAACCCGGTTTGTTCATTTTAGACCAGATTGTCAAAGGGCGGCGCATAAAAATTAATGGGAAAATGAAATATAATAATGCGACAAAACCGCCGGTATAAAACGCCATGCCGCAAAAAAACAACGCTGATATCCAAGCCCGGCTCCATTGTCCCCTGCCTGCGCCCAATGTAAACCATGAAAACCACCCGGCAGCAAGAAATACCAGCATTAGTGTGTGGGGATGTCCTTCGATTCCTTTGTCAAGCATTAATAATGAACCGAACATGACCGATGCTGCCACGCATGCTGCTTGAACACCGCTGGTTGTTCTAGCTGCGAACCAAGTTACCACTGACAAAACAGCGATAGCAATGACAGAAATAATTCGTAAAACAAACTCCATTGGCAAATGAAGTTCATTATAACAAAACGAAGCACAAAGTGGATAAAATGGGAAAGATGTTTGAATTGCCATGCCATGAGCAAGAACCAAAGGCATAAAATATGACTCAACTTCACTCGCTTGAGCCGCAAAATATCCCTCCTGCCAGCAAAGCTCTCTGTCACCTAAGCGCCAGGGAGCATATAGCAATACGAAGAGTATGAATAATGCTAATACTGCAAAAACAACACGTGGTTTATTTTCCTCGTACCTAGGCATATGAGTAACCACCTTAAAATTTTATAGCAAAGCATGAATAGCAAAAAATATTATAATTGGCACTGCAAAACATTAATCTCTATATTTAGTCGGAAAGAAGTAATATCATCAAATGAATTTCGCAGCGTCAATTGCTTATAAATCTTACGTTGACTGCATTATTGTAAATCATCAGACTTCATATCGTAGCAGAATATTCCGGTTATTAAATCAGCAATTTCGATTGGATGAACTCCAAATCCAAAGTTAAATAACCAGCCAAAGCGACCTCCTAGATTCCAAAAATCTACATCATCGTCGCGGTATGCATCCATACGATAATCTGCCACGCCTAAACCATTTGTATCCAAAACAAACTTATTGGCATATCCAAATGTTTCTTCAACAGAAAGTGACTCTGATGTCAAAAAGAATAAGCCGTATAGAGTCCCATTTCGATAACCGCCACCATATTGGCGGCTATAACCTTTCGACAGGAAGTAGGTCGAGCCATGACTCCCGCCAAATTCAAAATATTTCGTTGCTTGAAAATAAACGGAAAACTCTCCACCAAAACCACCATCCATTGAAACGATATCAGAGGCATCTATCAAACGGTTTGGAATATAAAGCAAAGCATAACGCCCAACAAATTTCAAATGGTCAACAAACATATTCGGGCGCGATGAATCAAATCCAGAATTAAGCGGCTGTCCATTGGTCTGTTGTTGAGGACTACCGGCAAATACAACGTTGAAAATCATCATTGCGACGGCTAATACTAAAACAGTCTTTCTCATCTTTTATTCCCTCATACGTTAAGCAAAAAAAATAATTTTATATATAGACACTTCACGTTGACTAATATATTCTAAAAAATCAGAACTGCAAGAAATTCTATAATTTTGCTTCTCAATTTTTTAATTTAGAAAATTGACAAAGTAAACGCACAACCTAAAAATGAGCTTGTCCATTTACTTTGTCAATTGACCAATTTTGTAATTTACTCTATAACCTATAGAATGCCGGGTTCGTTAAACTATGTAATGCGCCCCATTTGTCAATGGGTGCGTTACGTAGAATGGTTCAAAAAATAAAGATTTCATTTTTTGAGGGTCCAGTAATTCCCCGCCTGCTGAAAAATCAAATGTCCCGATCGCGGCATCAACGGATTTAAACGTTTATAAGCTGCGGGGTTAATTGCTTTTTATTTGTATTGGCAGCTTGTAGAGCATTTTTAAAAACTCTATTATCACTTTCATGCTTAATTTACTTTTGCCGTATTTTCTTTTTTGAAAAGTAATTCCTATTTCAGTGATACGCCATTTATCTTTTGAATCATTTGAAAGGATGTATAGCATCTCGAGCATAATTTTAAAACCACGCGGGCTTAATCGGTTTTTTATTTTATTAAATACTGATCTTCTTACCGCGAAATAACCTGACATTGGGTCGTTGACATTAATGCGAAGGAAAATTTTTGTTAATAATGCTGCAGTACGACTTATGAGAGTTCGAGACAAACTCCACCTTTCCGCAAACCCACCGTTATCAACATACCTTGAGCCAATAACAAAATCATTATTGGCAAGACCTTCAAAAATTTTACTTAAATCGCCAACATCGTGCTGCATGTCACCATCCATGCAGCAAAGGTAATCTCCAACCGCTGTTGAAAAACCTTTAACAATGCTTGGGCTTAGGCCGGGGATACCATCATTTAAAACAGCTTTGATATCCCCCCTGCCCTTGGCGTATTCGTTCACAACCTCAGCTGTACCATCAGGTGAGTTTTCGTCAACAACAATAATTTCAAAATTACTAATGAGTAATTTCTCAATTTTTTGAATTAAATGAACGATATTTTCCCGTTCATTTAAAGTTGGTATGACTATTGAATATTTACAAGAATTCATAGTGCTATTGTTTACCAATTTCGAATAATTGTTTATCAAATGGCGGATAAATAATACCACGTTCAGTGATAATACCAGTAATTAACTCATTGGGAGTAACATCAAAAGCGGGATTATATATATTGGCTTGAGCCGGCACAGTCCGGCATCCAAAACTAAAACTTATTTCGTCAGCAGAACGCTGCTCAATGGGGATACCGCTGCCATCAGGCATGGCCAGGTCAATAGTCGAATATGGCGCGGCAACATAGAACGGAATTTTATGATATTTAGCTAAAATAGCAACACCATATGTACCAATTTTATTAGCAGTATCACCATTTGCGGCGATGCGGTCTGCACCAACAATTACCAAGTCAACCTTCCCTTCCCTCATAACCTGTGCAGCCATGTTGTCACAAATTGTCGTTACGTCAACTCCGGCAAGAGATAGCTCCCAGGCCGTAAGCCGGGCTCCCTGTAGTAACGGGCGAGTTTCATCTGAAAAGACTTTAATTGCTAAACCATTTTCGTGTGCAGTATAAATTGGCGCCAATGCCGTGCCATAGTCTCCGGTCGCAAGTGCGCCCGCATTGCAATGCGTAAGTACGCCTGAACCATTATGAAGCAGCTGAACTCCATGCCTGCCGATTGCTCGACATAATTCGATATCTTCCGCCAAAATATTTAAAGCTTCTTCTAATAATGAGTTTAGCATATCTTCAGTACTGCGACCACTATTAAACTCATTACTAATTCTATCTTTACAACGGTTAAGAGACCAAAATAAATTAACTGCAGTTGGTCTGGATTGAGCTAAGCGTTCCGCAGCAGAAAGCACCAGTTTTAAGCAATCCTCCCGAGATATTTCCTGTTGTTTTCTAACGTACGCTGCCAAACCTAGAGCTGCAGCGCACCCAATCGCCGGCGCTCCGCGAACAACCAGGCAGCGAATATACTCAAAGATCTCTTCCAGGTTATCAGTTTCCAAGTATGTTCTATTATTAGGTAGTTTGGTCTGATCAAGCAGCCGAAGTTTGCCTGGAATCTTATTGAGTTCGATACTGAATGTGCGATGGCATTTGCCGTCATTGGTTTTCCACGTCACAGGATCTAACATTTTTAATTCTCATTATTTATTAGCTTATGGTATAGGAAAGATAATACACACTTATAAAATCATACACTAAAATTAAAATACTAATCTGTTAATTAATATTTCTAATTTTTCTCATCTTTATCGTCATAATCAACGCCTTTTTTGGCGACATCACCGCCTGCAATAAATATATTGCCTTTTTCATCTCTGATGAGCGCTGGAATTGTTGATGTTTTCTTATAAACTTCGCGTTTTTCCACTTTTCCGTTAACATCGAAAATAAAAGAATTGAACACTCTCGGAGAAATTGGCAGTAATGTGTATAAACGGCTAAACATATCAACATCAAAGCTAGGTTTTTCACTGCCAAGCTCATAGCCAATTCGCCGAATTGCATAAATAGTCTTTTCATCTTCAACTACCAGATAATAAACCTTTTTTGAGTTTTCAAAAATTGTTTTTATGTTAAAAAATCTGGTTTTAATTTTATTCGCTTGCTGATTCTCTGAAAAATCTGGAACGCCGACACCTCTTGACCAGTATAAATAGCCATCTTCCACGCTAAAATATGAAATATTTGAACGATATTCTTCTTGAAATAACGCATGCTTAACATAAGCCATCATTTGATATTTTGAAACTTTATTCAAATTATAATATCTGCTTACTTGCACCACGACCTCTTTGGTTTCACCCGCACGTAAAATAAGACCGATAATCGGCGGAGTAGCCTCAGAAATTTTCGAAATTATATTTCCTTGCGCATCTTTGATTTGAAACAATAATTCGCCTTGAAGTTTAGGGTCATGGCCAAATGCAATCGCGTGACCGCTATCGTTACGCAAAATAACCTTGGCGTAAATTTTCTCAAAACTTATGTAGTCTTGCCGGTTCATCGCAAGCTTAAGTGCTATTTGTGCGAAGCTGCCTGTCGGTAAAAAAGTTAGAAACATTAAACATAATCCACAAACAATATGTTTTTTTTCAATTTGCATTTATCAACGTCCTTGCGTTAAAAAACTTTGAATTTTATCAACTATAAATTTTACATCTAAATCATGGCAGTTTAATGTTAAGTCAGGGCAGTTTCGTTTGAGACAATACCTGCAAGGCAATTCCAATTCAACAATCTGATGTATGTTGCCATATGGTCCTGTTTTGCGCGGGTCAGTTGGCCCGAAAAACGCCAACACTGGAACATTTAACAGGGCGGCAATATGAACAGGACCACTGTCATTACTTACAATCATTTTGCATTTGCGAATAATTTCAACCAGTTCTCCAATTCCAGTCTTCCCTACCAAGGAAATAACTCTTGCATCGGCAATGGTTTCTAATAGAGATTTGGCTATAGCAATATCATCACAAGAGCCGATAAGAACAATCTTAATTTTCTGATTTATAGATAATATTGCGCGTATAGCTGTGGCAAAAATTTCTTCTGGAAAGCATTTACTTGGCCAGCGTGCGCCAACGACTATACCACATATATCATCGTCAGCGTTAATTCCCGCCTGCAACAACGACGCAACCGCCTGCTTCAATAAATATTCATCAGGTTTAGGGATTTGATAGCTTTTGCAATCATCATGATCAATAGATATAATTTGTTTTATCAAAGACAAATTTTTATCTACTGCGTGAATAAAATTCGGAGGAATTTTAACTTTATTTTTATAAAATAGCTTTGCAATAGTTTCTTTGGGATTAGCAAATCCATAGACACCAGAATGACTGCGTGATAACCATGCGAAAAATGCACTGCGGAATAAACCTTGAAAGTCTATCACCAGATCATACTTTACACTACGGAGCTCTTTCAGCAAGCGGTAGAAAGTTACCGAAAAAGTCAATAAATTGCCCAACTTGTTTCTTTCAAACGGTATAATTTTGCGAATATTTGGAAAATACCGCAACACATCCGAGAATGCCGGATTTATTAACCAGTCAATTTGACAATTTGAGTGGTTGCGTACTAGACAATCAATAGCATTATAAACATGAAATATATCACCTAAACTGCTGGGCTTGATTATTAATACTCTAAATTTATTATCGATTGCTGACTCTGTCATGGTAATAACGTTACTATCGTCACTGCTATCCTGATTTTTTACGTTCCGTTCCCTGTCTATGCTATAACAATACAAAAACAATAAAGAACGCACACTATATTATGAATACACCAGTAAGCCTGTTTAGTCAAATTCCATCATCATATATGAAGGCGAAATTAGTTAAAATAGTTACTAAATTGCTATAATTGCAACGAATGATGAACCCGCCAAAAGCATCGACCGACTTTTGGCGGGTTCATCACGAATGCTTGATTCTGTGAAATCTATTATTGATGTCTGAACTGTAATGACAAATTGTAATCCTTACAAATCCTGCGAATCGTTTATAAGTTCAGTACAATATTTCATCATCTGTTCTTTGCTTATCTCACCAGCATCGACGGCTGCAGTGCCGGCAAGGTCATTGTCAAAATGCAACAATAATAAAGTGCTATGCTCCAGTTTTGGCGATCTGCCCATAGCAAATTCTTCATAATCAGCATTAATCTCATTAAATGATTTGGGATAATTTGAGATATGCAATTCATCAATCATTCCTGTAAAAGATGCTGCTGCAATATCTGCAGTATTACAGCCTATACCAATCATGATATCGTTATTGGTCCATTCTCTACCAAAGCTTAAACGAAATTTTTCTTCGGCCGTCTTTCCATTGATATAAATTTGCATTATACAACCGTGTTCGCGTTGATACCCCCAAACGAAAGCCAAATGCGTCCATTCATCATCTTTTATTTGCGTTAACGATTTAATCGTCGAAGAAAATTCATACTTGCCATCTTGAGTTTTCTTTCGATAAATAAAAGTTAATTGACCGTTTTGCTCGCCGATAAAAAAACATATCGGGTCATCAACACCAACAGTAATTAATGCGGAATTACCTTGGTTAGCAATACGATTACGTTTGACGATAAGTTCGATTGTACCGCCTGCAGGCTGAATTCTGTCAACATTAAAGAACAATTTTGAATTAACGTTAAAAGTCGCTGTTTTTCCAATCTTCCCCTGCTCGACCTTAATGCCATTGTGCGCCACTGGGGCAATGATAGTGATTTCACCACTATATAAAGCATTGACAATAAAAATCATTAATACCAGAAGTGTAATTTTCATCATTCTTTAAAAACTTAATTCATAAAGTTATAGCAATATAAAATATTTTTTTGTAACCAGCAAAGAAATAAAATGATTGCATTATCGTAATATTCAACCCTTTGTAATGAATGTTAAAATACTTTTTTAATAATTTATGACAAACTAAAATTAATTTGTGAATTTTGATGTTTTATGTTGCTGCAAAAGTGATGTGATATAACTTGATGGTGGTTTGTGAAATAAATTATAATACTCATGAATTGTCGTCGTTTTTTCACTGCCTGTCTTGAGAATTGGCAGTTTGGGTATTATATTTAATGACATTATTATTGTAATTCATTTTTTATAGAAAATCTCGTGGTAATTGATATGTTTAAAGAGCAAATTATTGTTTTTCAAGGTGACTCTATTACCGACTGCGGCAGAGATAAAGTAAATGCTTATGCTAATACAGTATTAGGTTGCGGCTATGTGTCTTTAATTGCGTCTGATTTACTGCTTCGTAATGCTGGATGCAGCGTAAATATTTTTAACCGTGGTATTAGTGGAAATCGTATCGTTGACCTTTACGCCAGATGGAAAATTGATATGATTAATCTCGCTCCAACTGTCTTAAGCATCTTGATTGGCGTTAATGACACTTGGCATCACTTTAACTATAATAATGGCGTAGAAGTTGAACGCTATGAACAGTTCTTCAAAATGCTGCTGGACTGGACAAAAAAATCATTGCCAAATTGCAATATTATTTTATGTGAGCCGTTTGTCCTGCCATGTGGTGTAGTAACGCCGGAATGGAAAAGCGAAATGGAAGCACGTGGCGAAATAGTCAGAACTCTCTCTAATAATTATCACACTTTACTTGCGCCTTTTCAAAATGATTTTGATGCAGCGTTGAAGCGCGCACCTGCAGAATACTGGGCATCTGATGGTGTTCACCCAACACTTGCTGGTCACGCTTTAATGAAAGAATCATGGCTAAAAACCGCGGTTGAAGTACTGCTCTAATCCGTTTTTTATACAGGAATCATCTTAATGAAAACTTTTGAAGAATTGTTTGCAGAGTTGAAAGAAAAAGCCGCGCGTATGGACCAAAATTCCAGGACAGTCAAAGCGTTACATTCAGGCAAACATTCAATTGGGAAAAAAATTATTGAGGAGGCTGGAGAGGTCTGGATGGCGGCAGAATATGAAGGGAAGGAAAAAACAGCAGAAGAGATTTCACAGTTAATTTATCATCTTCAAGTTATGATGCTGGCTAACGAACTTGAACTAGAAGATATATATAAGCATTTATAAGAGAACATTATTATGTTGCAAATCGCAGTTCCAAATAAGGGCGCTCTCTCTGAAGGCGCGGTCGCACTACTGAAAGAAGCCGGTTATAAATGCATCAGGTACGGACGGGAGTTAATCGTAAGTGATGTAGCTAACGACGTTGAATTCATTTTCCTCCGTCCTCGTGATATAGCAATATATGTCGGCAACGGTACTTTGCTGCTCGGGATAACAGGAAGAGATTTGGCAATAGACAGCGGTGCCAAAGTCGAAGAAATATTGCCGCTAAACTTCGGTCATTCGGCGTTTTTTTATGCAGTGCCTGTAAATTCCAACCTGCAACCAGAACAATTCAACGCACTGCGAATCGCTACGTCATATCCGGCAATAGTTGAGAATGATTTAAAAAAACGTAACATTTCAGCTAAAATCATAAAACTGGATGGTGCGGTGGAAATTTCAATACAACTAGGTGTGGCAGATGTAATAGGCGACGTAGTCGAATCAGGCAATACCATCAAAGAAGCTGGACTCAAGCTAGTTGGCACGCCGGTCATACAATCCGAAGCAATTCTTGTTGCCCACAACATTACATGTACTGAATTACCGGAAATCAAAACACTTGTTGGCCGTCTTAGAGGTATTCTTGTCGCACGCTCCTACGCGATGATTGAATATGATATTGAAAAGCAATATTTAGCGTCAGCCTGCGAAATTACTCCTGGTATAGAATCGCCTACAATCGCTCCGCTAAGTAATCCCAATTGGGTGGCAGTCAAAGCAATGATATTACGTAAAGAGTGTAACAAAATCATGGATATGCTGCATCAAATCGGTGCAAGAGGTATTATCGTTACTGACATCAAATCATGCCGGATTTAAATAAAATTAATCGTTTAGCATCACAAGAGATTAAATTATGAATAAGATTATTAAAAAAGCACAATCTGTTTTTGATATTGAAATAGAGGGATTAACATCTGTTCGCAATAATCTTGGTAAGGAGTTTGAACAACTCGTCGAGAAATGTATATGCACATTGAACAACGGCGGTAAACTCGTGATAACGGGCGTAGGAAAAAGCGGATATATCGGGAAAAAGATTGCAGCAACGCTCTCCAGTGTTGGCGCTCCGGCGGTATTCATGCATCCAGTTGAAGCTCTACATGGTGATTTGGGCATCTTACAGAAAAATGACCTTATGCTGGCGCTTAGTTATAGCGGAGAAACCGAAGAACTGCTTTCTATCCTCAGCCCAGCAAAACGTTTGGGAATGGAAATAGCGGCCATTACTGGCTCATTCGATTCCAGTTTGGCAGGACTGAGCAATTTAGTTGTTCCAATGACCGTGCCCAAGGAGGCTTGTCCATTCAATCTGGCGCCGACGACAACGACTACAGCATTGCTTGCATTGGGCGATGCGCTTGCACTGGTACTCTTGGACTTACGCGGTTTCACACGCGAAGACTATGGCCGCCTGCATCCTGGCGGGGCAATAGGCAAAGCAGTAACGGTGACTGTCGCTGACATTATGCGTTCCGGCGACAAACTCGCATTAGTAACGCCTGAATCATCAGTCAAAGACACGCTCTTAATAATGACGCATACGCGATGCGGTTGTGCTATTGTTGTCGACGCAAATAAAATGTTGTTAGGTATTTTTACTGATGGTGATTTTAGGCGTCATGCGGAAAAGGATATTCATATTATCAATCAACCGATTACCAAGGTAATGACAAAAAATCCTATTACTATAAGTTCGTTACATTTAGCAGTTGAAGCACTTAAAATCATTGAAGACCGTCATATCAATTCAATTGTGGTAGTCTCAACTACTGGCCAGGTCGTTGGCTTCATTGATGTTCAAGACTTGCCCAAGTTCAAGTTAATGTAGTGGATTTTCATTATTGTTGGTAATGTATAGTTGTTCTGAATAATCTGTTTTCTTCAATTTGTTGCGTAAGCCATACTTGAAAAATACATAAATCGAATCATTTTAATTGTGCAGTTTTTTGTATGCCAGCTTATTGCTATTTATTTATAAGGTTTTTTATGAAACGAATCATTAAGTGTTTTATTGCAGTACTGTTTTTATTAAAATTTAGTCTATACATAAACGCATTAGAGGCGCTGAGTAAAGATTTCGATATGGATAACGAACTTGATTATGTTATTACCACAAAGTATTATACTGCCATTTTAGTTAACCCAAAAGTTAAATCCACGGCACAAACCGGTATGGAAATTTGCAAAGGCGGTTGGTTTCGGGATATTGTTCTCAAGGAGAGTGATAAAGGAATTCTGCAAAGTGAGGGTTTGCAATTTGGATTAACACAAGTTTTCACACCGCCGATTTTCAGTGACCCTGAAGAAAAGAAAGATACTGCCAATAAAACTAAAAGCAATGATGAACCTGTTGCTCATCAACCTATACTTTGGCAAAGCTCGATGGAAAAAAAAGATAATGAAATTATTATTTCTTTCTCCAATGATGTTCAACACAGCAAAGATAAATCATATAAATTGCGAGTTGATGTAAAATTTACAGATAATGCAAAAATAACCATTCGTGGTATTCTTTTCAACACCGGCAAACAAGCAATTTCAACCAATGTTTCACCGCGTCCTTTCTTTAATTTTAATCCATCTGGCGCACCATGCTGGGTATCGATTCCACTGCGTAAGTCTATTAATTACAATGACAAGAAATTCATGACAATAAACTCAGACCCAATTAATCCAGAAAAAATGTCATATTACACGGAATACAACGATGACCGTTTTTCTAAAAGTGAACGCTGGGTTGCAGTTGGCGGGATGAACGGTAATAATGTTTTGGCGATGCTTACAAAAAGCAATATAGATAAAATTGTTTTTTTCAAAGACCAGGAAGGTTTTACTATATCGCCAGTAATTAAGATTGAGGTGATGCCAGAACAAAGGACAGAGTGGGAGTGGATACTATTTTTCGGCAAAGGATTAGACCGTGTAGACAAAGTCACTGAAAATGGTATTTATGCAATAAAATCTGCTTTGGAAGCAGTAACCATCGACTATTTACCATACAAAAACATTGATGCTTTAACTCTGGATCTTACCGTCAACACCCCTGACGGCAAAATGATTCTTAACCGCAGCAAGGAATTTGTCAGTTTTTCACCCGCTAAACCTGGTTCAGTAAAACTGTCAATGCCAAACGAATTACGAGGTAAACGTTACTTGATGAAGCTTGACTTCCTCATCGATGATACACCTTATGAGCAATTCTCATACTGGTTAAATACAATAGCCGAGCTTAATCAGCCGCAGCCACCCACATCCGTGGCAAATCCTGCTCAAACTCCAACTTCCGGCAATTCAAGTTCGCAATAATTAGCACCGCATTGACACTGGAGTTAATTCAGGCAGCATAAAGAGCAATATTGAGCAAGAACACTTTATAACCCCAAAACATCCTGGATTGCTCTAATCGAAGTAAACTGGTGAGAATTCCAACCATAAGCTTTCCCACCTTTGATATTTTCTATACGGTCATCAATATAAAAATCCGGTTTTCCGTAACTATTTTCAAAAGCCGTATACATCTCCGGCGCAGGTTTTCTGGAACCTACATTAAAACTAAAAATTGCACCAGTAACAGCGTTGGCAAATGATAACTTACGGTAAACTTCACGTATATGAATAGTAGAGGTATCAGAAAAATAAATTAGCCTATAATTGGCGTTCACCATTTTTTGAATTAATTTTGCCATGCCGGGCATCTCATCACTGATCATCATATTCCAGCCGTCAAAAATTTCTTTATCACTATATTTTTCACTGCTTAAGTCATGAACCCGAGCCAACCATTCTGTTTCGCTGATGCGACCTGTTTCAAGTTTTTCTGCAAGTAATAAAAAAGCATCAGGAACCTCTTTGACACTTTTAAAGCCAAAATAATTACAACATAAGTCATAACGAATATTAAGGCATACACCTCCAATATCCAGGGCAATTATTTTATTTTTCAATTTATTTTTTGCTCAGGTTTTAAAACAATTACTGTTTCAAGATTTGGTGTACCAGGAAACATATCAAATGGAATTACTTTGCATATATTATATCCATTATATTGCCATTGAGATACTTCCTCAGGAATTTTATCTGTACCGCAAAAGATATGAATAACCTGAATTGGACGACGTTCAGCAACAGCAGCGATAACACCTGCCGCAGTTCCTTGACGCGGCGGGTCGAGTAGAACGATTTCCCCAGTTGCACCTGTTGCCGGCAATTTTGACTGAATACTTGCAGGCGTGACAGGTTCGGCAAAAAAGCGGAACTGTTTATCTGGATACAGATATTTAGCATTTTCCACTGCTGCCTTAACCGCAGGCCCCTCAATTTCCATACCTGTCAAACTTGACATATTAGGCAATAAATGCAGTCCTAATAAACCGTAACCGCAATACAAATCCAATAACCGGGATGATTGATGATTTGCGACTAAATCCGCTATAATATTCAGAAATCTTGGTAGCATTGCTTCATTGCCCTGGGAAAAAACTGTTGGCGGATAAAGTAACTTAGTCCCGTTTACTTTAATGTCTAAAAATTCAGAACCAAAAAGTTTTTTAAAGGCAATGCCATGCTCAGGACGGCGTGCCTCAAAATAGTAGTCAGAGCAACTTGGATCAACATAAACAAATGCTGATGATAACTCAATGAAATCTTTGCGTAAGTTTTCAGCTATAATTTTCGCCCGCCGCACGACATTGGCGTTAATTTCATGAACATTAAAAATAAGTGCTAAACGACTTGCTCCACCTCTAATAATACAATAATTTAAAGCTCGAGCCAACACATTGCTTGGTAGAGAATTTAAAGCACAATGTAAATAATTATAAATTTTTTCATGAGACTCTGGTTCCAGCAAAGAACGCTGTAATGTCCCCGGCAAACAACGGTGCTGCATGGTCACTAATGAAACTTTTTGCCCACTAATTATAATTTTTCGTTTTGACGTTGCCCGATATCGTCTTGGCACTGGCGCATTAATAATTTCCCCTGACACACCGGATAGCCGGTGTAATTTCCAGAATTTTTCCAGTGCCATCTGCTTAATACGGACTTCAAGTTCATAAGGCAATGCTGCTAGAGATTCAACACCATTGGATTCAAAACTAAAATCTGGTGCAAGTTTTTTCACTGCTGATGATATGCATCCTGCAAAGCTCAGCTCACTATCAAAATTATTCCTAGGCAGTTGTGACTTTTTAATGCGATGTTTATCAACTGCCTGAATATTTTCATGCTGCATATTTTGACTATTGCTGGAATAATTATGCTTTGTTTTATCAATCATTCTTAATATACTTTCCAATGATTGGCTGAAGTTCAGTGATCCGCTGAGTCGGGATAGCATCGTGACGGGTAAGAATTGCGGCAGCTAGAGCGGAAGAACATTTGCACTGATGTTGCAAAGAGCCAATGTTTAGAGCAATTTCTGCAACAATCCCCTTTGCCAATGCAGTATTAACCAATAAATGTTCAATAATCAAATCAACAGTAACATGGTCATGATCTGGGTGCCAACAGTCGTAATCGGTCACCATCGCAATGGTTGTATAACAAATTTCAGCTTCACGTGCCAACTTTGCTTCAGCCAAATTGGTCATACCGATAACATCCCATCCCATCGCACGATTAAATTGAGATTCGGCGTAAGTAGAAAATGCAGGGCCCTCCATATTCACATACGTACCGCTTGAATGGACACGACGCTTAGGATTATCTGAACACTTTATAGTCTTTTCGGCTGCAGTTTTAGCTAATTTTGAAAGCTCACTACAAACAGGATTACCAAATGCAATATGTGCAACAATCCCATTGCCAAAAAAAGTGTGTTCAGTGCTGCGTTTGGTATGGTCAACATACTGATCCACAATTACTACATCGCGCGGACGCAGATCCTCTTTTAAGCTGCCTACAGCAGAAATGCTGATAATATGAGTTATTCCGATTTTTTTTAGTGCAAAAATATTAGCGCGGTGATTAATTTCAGATGGCATAATTGTATGTCCCCGACCGTGCCTCGGCAAGAATGCCAATGGCACTCCGGCTAAATCACCAGTTAATAAGTCATCTGACGGCGAACCGAAAGGTGTAGTAATTTTTTCATGTTTTAAATTGACCAAATGCTCAATTTGATATAATCCACTGCCGCCAATAATTCCTAGTTTCATTTATATTCCTGCGTTTTAAGTGTTTTAAGTTAAATGCAAATCATTGCGATATAATTGTCAATACATTGGGTACAGTTTCATCCGGTTTAACTTTATACCATGCTTGGATAATTATACCGGATTCATCAATTAAAAAAGCTGACCGTATAATGCCAAATATTTTTTTGCCGTACATTACCTTTTCCTGCCAAACTCCATAGCATTCAGCAATATCATGAGTTGCATCAGATAATAAAGTAAAAGGCAATTGATATTTATCAATAAATTTCTTTTGCAACGTCACCATATCTGGACTAATACCGATGCAGATAATACCATTTTCTCTCAGTAGGTGAAAATTATCTCTAATTGAACACGCCTGACTCGTGCAACCTGGGGTGTCTGCCTTGGGGTAAAAATAAAGCAATACTTTTGAGCCTAAACATTGTTTTAAAGCCACCCTGTTGCCACCTTGATCATCCAAGATAAAATTAGGTGCAACATCTCCACTATGTAAAACTGTCACAGACTCACCTCATATATTAAATATTTTTTGCGATAACGTGGATACTTCCTAATTCAGCATTACCTAGCAATGCTGAAATAACTTTACATTTACTACGCAGCAAAAAAAATATTGGCCGGTCATAATCACATAAAGTCTCAAAATTCCCCTGCCCTTTAGCAATAATCAAGTCAGCATCGCGCATTGCCGAGATGAATTCTGATGATGAATGCTGAATTGAAACTCCAGGCGTCATATCACCAGTATCAATTATTTTTGCTGGAAGTCCAGCCAATCCAGAAGCTTCAATCTCCCGCATGGTAATATCATTCAAAATAGGTTCGCCCCTAACACCGAGAGTTATTTTTTCACGATATGGTTCTATCAGCAGAGCATCAAAAACTGCCTCGCCACAGTTATCGGCAATATATAAAATATTTTTTGCTTTCTCCATTTCATTTTGCAACTTCTTCACTACCATCAGGTCTAAAGGCATATTAAATACGTCCATTATTTTCTGTTTAGCAGAATTCAATTGAAAGTTTTTATCAGCGCCGTAGTCAATAATATTGCCGCCGATAACCAAACGAATTATTGCTTCAAAACGGTCGGCATGACGCTCCAATTCAGCACGAAAAAAAGGCAGCATCTCTTTGGCAAACAAAGTCGAACAATCTTTAACGTCTCGATAAGGGTCATCAATGCCAGTAATCTCTTTAACTTTCTTATGAAATAGTCTAGCCTGCTCAGGAGGAGTGATGGAAAAATCTGCATCAATCACGTCTAAGAGTGTTGCCTTAATAATCGCTTTGCGATGTTCATCATCGGTTGTAACCATCTGTGCCACATGGACAATATGCGACACAATACACGGGATACACTCTATACTTGTTTTCATGAGACAAAATTCCGTTGTTTTTCTATAGACCTGTTTTCAAATGGCTAACCTTGAAATTAGTTACTTATTATATATTTTCAATCTCCTAAGCAAATACGGTAGTTAATTTACTTTCAATAGCTCTTTATTCAATGTTCATTATATCACGCTCACATACATATTTGAGACTTTTCTTTATTTTTTATATATAATCGATGAACCCGCCAAAAGTCGGTCGATGCTTTTTGCGTCTCAACATAAGTCCTTAC
>CAZITV010000001.1:0-99704 GCA_964542255.1 uncultured Victivallaceae bacterium | reverse complement strand
AGTCCTTACCAGCCGCTCCTTGCCGGTTACCGCCGAGGGTAGCCGGCAAGGAGTCAGCTTATAAATCCTTGTGCCGATCCATCAAAAATCACCTGACCGGGCTTTTGGCGGGTTCATCTATAATCCTGCGCACTACTAATTTATTGCAAAAATTCAGATTAGCAACTTGCAATTTTAAACAAATGATTTAAACTAATGAATTAAACAACAGTTTAAAAGGTTTAAAGTATGATTACAAAAGATAAAATTATTTTGGCGGCAATTGATGAATTTGCCGAGCATGGTTACCAAGCGGCGACAGTCAGGAATATCTGCACTCGTGCCGGAGTAAACGTTGCTGCGGTTAATTATCATTTTTCTGGAAAAGCAGAGTTATATCGGCGTGCAATAGAGAAGATAAACGCAAATAAACCGAAGTTGCCGGACGCGGAACAGATTGTCACTGATGCCGACATAAGAGTCGTAATGCGCAAATGGATTAAGGCATTTGTGACGAAGAGCGGCGATGAGAAAATTATATCTAACCGTCAATTTGAAAAGATTGCTTACCATGCGATGCTCAATCCGGCTGAGATTTTTGATGAGATATTTGACCATTATATAAAGCCTGACATTGCTTCACTAGAGCGAATTTTAAAAAAATGCCTGCCTGCGGATACTTCAGATGCAGTGCTTAGGACGCGGATGTTTGCAATTTTGGGAAGCTGCACGTTTTATTTTTTTCATTACAGTTTAGTGGATAAAATCAGTGGCAGTGCTGACTTTATGGAGGAAAATATTGAAATGATTACTGACTTGATTACGGCACAAAGTATAATTGGTTTAGCAATACAATAATCGATAGAAAATAAATTGGCAGCAGATATTATGACTTATATTAGATTAGAACAACTGTTTGTAAAAAAATATTACCCTCAACGGTGGGGGCTGGCGTTAACACTAATCGTGTTATGTTCCGGATGCGGACGACCGCCACATGCTGCACAAATGCAAGGCAGCGCTCCAGAAGTTGGAATATTGACGGTTAAAGCTGAGCAGGCAACAGTTTCATCGGAATTATCTGGGCGGACGCGTCCGTACCTAGTGGCGGAAGTTCGCCCGCAGGTTGGCGGTATTATCCAAAAACGTTTGTTTGAAGAAGGTACCGATGTAAAAGCTGGCGATATACTTTACCAGATTGACCCGGCATTATATCAAGCTGCTCACGGTAAAGCACAGGCAGATTTAGCTAAAGCCGAAGCTATCGCGGCGCCGCTGCGCGGAAAAGTAGAACGTAATAAATCACTTGTAAAAGTCAATGCAGTAAGTTTACAAAACTTTGATGACATGGTCGGTGAATTGAAGTCAGCAGAAGCCGACATTGCAGTTGCGAAAGCAGAACTTGAAAAGACGCGCATTAACTTGGAATATACCACAGTCACGGCACCGATTTCTGGGCGTACCGGCAAATCACACGTTACCGTCGGGACATTAGTGGCGGCGCATCACGCGGCGCCATTAACCACGATTCAACAGCTTGATCCCATATATGTTGACGTTACACAGTCCAGTGCCAGCTTCCTCCGACTGCGTGAAGAAATTTCCAGTGGACAGATCAAAACCTGCAAAAATGAAAAAGCAAAAGTAAAGTTATTTTTAGAAAACGGTACTGTTTATCCGCTTGAAGGCGAGATTAAATTTCGCGATGTTACTATTGACCAGAGTACCGGTTCATTTATTTTGCGGATGATATTTGTCAATCCGGAATATGTGTTATTGCCAGGAATGTTTGTACGGGCACAAACTCAGGATGGAGTGGTGGATGAAGCCATATTGTTGCCGCAGCAGGCGGTACAAAGAGATATGCGCGGCAATCCCTACGTTTTAATAGCTGATCATGAAAACAAAGTAACGCAAAAACTGCTCAAGCTGGAGCGGAGTATTGCTAATAAATGGTTGGTCAAGAGTGGTGTTAAGCCTGGAGACCGTGTTATCGTTGAAGGTTTTCAAAAAATTAGGCCGGGAATTGTAGTTAAAGTCACCAGCACTGACTCAGATAATAATCTGGCAATCAAATAATTTTGACGGAGATTTGAGTTATAATGATACATTATTTTATAAACCGTCCGATTTTCGCGTGGGTTATCGCGATTATAATTATGCTGGCGGGGATACTTTCAGTTTTTAAGTTACCTGTTTCACAATATCCGGCAATTGCCCTGCCGGAAATTTCTATTGATGCATTCTATCCCGGTGCTTCAGCCAAAACCATCGAAGATACGGTAAGTCAAGTTATTGAACAAAAGATGAACGGGATAGACCATTTATGCTATATCTCGTCAACCAGCGATTCTGCCGGCTATGCTACTATCAAACTTACTTTTGATGCCGGCACAGACCCTGATATTGCCCAAGTGCAAACCCAAAATAAATTGCAGATGGCATTGCCGCTGCTTCCTCAGGTAGTTCAGCGTCAAGGCGTAAGTGTAAATAAATCAACAATGAATTTTTTGATGGTAGTGGGTTTTATATCTGAAGATTTAAGTATGGACCGGGATGATTTGACCAATTACGTCGTCGCTCATATTCAAGACCCGTTGAGCCGGGTTCAAGGCGTGGGTGAAGTTACCACTTTTGGTTCTCAATATGCAATGCGGATTTGGCTCAATCCGGAAAAACTTTATAACTACCAATTAACTCCCGAAGACGTAGTGCAGGCAATTCAAGGTCATAATGTACAGGTCTCTGCAGGCCAAATTGGCGGAACTCCATCAATCAAAGGACAGCGGCTAAATGCCACAATTAATGTTCAAAGCCTGCTGCAGACACCAGATGAGTTTGGCCAGATTGTACTGCATGCCAATAACGACGGCTCAAAAGTGCTGCTCAGAGATGTCGCCACCATCGAACTGGGTAGTGAAAATTATGATATGGTCGGCACTTATAACGGCAAACCAGCAGCGGGTATGGCCATAAAACTCGCCACAGGTGCAAATGCTATTTCAACCGCCAACGCGGTGCGGCAAAGATTGAGTGAACTCTCGAAGTTTTATCCGGCCGGGATGGTAATGGTCTATCCCTATGACACCACGCCGTTTGTAAAAATATCCATAGAAGAAGTAATCAAAACACTGCTGGAAGCCATTCTGCTGGTATTCTTTGTTATGTTTTTATTTCTCCAGAATTTTCGTGCTACTCTAATCCCGACTATTGCGGTACCAATCGTGCTGCTCGGCACGCTGGCAGTACTGAAACTTTTCGGATTCTCAATCAATACGCTGACTATGTTCGCGATGGTGCTTGCAATCGGGTTGCTGGTGGATGACGCGATTGTTGTAGTTGAAAATGTTGAACGGGTAATGAGTGAAGAAGGACTATCGCCTAAAGCCGCGACCATAAAATCAATGCAGCAGATTTCCAGTGCGTTAATCGGGATAGCGCTGGTGCTCTCCGCGGTATTTGTTCCGATGGCATTTTTTGGTGGCTCGACGGGAGTAATTTATCGGCAATTTGCGGTAACGATTATTTCGTGTATGTTTTTTTCGGTGTTGGTGGCGCTGATTATCACGCCGGCACTTTGCGCCTCAATGTTAAAACCCCTGCCCCAAGGACATCAGGTTACTGAACAAGGCATTGCCATACTGCGGCCGTTTTTTACCTGGTTTAATCTATTTTTTAATAGCGGGCGTGAGCAATATCTTGGTTTAGTAGAGCGGATGCTGCGACGCGGTGTACGCTATTTGCTGTTATATCTAATGCTCATTGGAGTCGTCGTTTTTCTCTTTATTCGTTTACCCACCGCCTACCTCCCCGATGAAGACCAAGGCATAATGTTTGTACAAATTATGCTTCCTGCCGGAGCAACACAGGAGCAAACTTTGGCAGTAATCGAAAAAGTCCGGGAGCAATTGTTGGTTGAACAAAAAGATGCGGTTGAATCGGTTTTTGCTGTCGCCGGTTTCAGCTTCGCAGGCAGAGGACAAAATTCCGGTATTGCATTCGCTAAATTGAAAGATTGGAAATTACGCAATAGGCCAGATCTAAAAGTTAATGCTGTAGCTGGTAAAGCGATGGGGGCGTTCTCCAATATCCGCAATGCGTTAGTGTTCGCATTTCCGCCTCCGGCAGCCATTGAACTTGGCAATGCCAACGGATTTGATTTTATGCTGCAGGACCGTGGCGGGGTTGGACATGAAAAGCTGATTGAAGCAAGAGATCAACTGCTTGGTATGGCAGCGCAAAATCCTAATTTAATGATGGTGCGGCCGAACGGTATGGACGACACACCAGAATTCAAGGTGGATATTGACTGGGAACGGGTTGGCGCGCATGGGCTTTCAGTAAACAACATTCATAATATTTTCTCATCAGCATGGGGCGGAATTTACACCAATGATTTCATTGATAAAGGCCGAATTAAAAAAGTTTTTCTGCAAGCCGATGCCGCATACCGGATGCAACCGGAAGATTTAGATAAATGGTATGTGCGTAATGCTTCCGGAGCGATGGTGCCATTCTCATCATTCGCCAATGGACGCTGGACTTTTGGTTCACCGCGGCTCGAACGCTACAATGGTTTCCCAGCAGTAGAAATTATGGGTTCGGCAGTTCCTGGCAAGAGTTCGGGCGACGCAATGCAAGCAATGGAAAATATCGCCGCACAACTGCCAGATGGTATCGGCTTCGAATGGACTGGACTCTCTTATCAAGAACGGATGTCCGGTTCACAAGCGCCTTTTCTCTATGCGATTTCAATATTAGTGGTATTTTTGTGTTTAGCGGCGCTCTATGAAAGCTGGTCAATACCGTTCTCAGTGATGCTGGTATTGCCGCTCGGAGTGGTTGGCGCGATTTTGGCTACGACGATGCGCGACTTATCCAATGACGTCTATTTCCAAATCGGCCTGCTTACCGTGATTGGACTGGCGGCAAAAAATGCCATTTTAATTGTAGAATTTGCTAAAAACCGCATGGAAAACAATCATGAAGAGCTTATTTTTGCCACTCTGGCGGCGTCCCGCACCCGCTTGCGCCCGATCCTGATGACGTCGTTCGCGTTCATTCTCGGTGTTATGCCGCTGGCAATCAATACCGGTGCCGGTTCAGGGGCACAAAATTCCATTGGTACCGGGGTAATGGGTGGGATGATTACCGCCACCTTGCTTGCGATACTCTATATTCCTCTGTTTTTCGTAATTGTACAGAGATTTGTCAGAACAAAATAAGTTTAGAATGAAGTAATTTTAAATTTATCGAACTTTATATTAGTTAAATAAAATATGAATAATAGCGTTAAACTTTATAAATATTTGTCAAAAGTGACAAGACGTAATCAAATTGAACCTGAGCCAGTCAAGCATTTCCGTCATGTTGTGTGTATCCCCGCATTGGCTGAAACTGACACAATTGATAAAACTATTGCCTCATTACGACAGGCATTATCATTCACAGATTCATCTGTGATGGTATTGGTCGTAGTCAATAATTCAATTAGCGCATCCATTGAGGATAAAAATGATAATCAATTATTGCTGCAAAATTTTAGGAATAACACGGGCGATATTTCTGCAGGTTTGCTTCCTGGCAAGGAATTATTTTGGATTGATGCTGCATCCAGAGGCAATGAAGTTTTGTCATCAGGCGGCGTCGGGGAAGCCAGAAAAATTGGATTTGATGCCGCATTGCCATATTTATCGCAAAATAATCAATCACTGCTTTTTTCTCTAGATGCTGATACCTTAGTAGATAAAAATTACATTACCGCCGCGGAACAATGTTTTGCAGCCAACCCGTCGTTAGCCTGTGCTGTTTTTAATTTTGAGCATCAATTGTCAGGAGATGTTTTGATTGATAGTGCGATTGCCGACTATGAACTATATATGCGTTATTATGTTATGTGGCTTTTGTTGGTCGGATCTCCTTACGGATACTACGCTCTTGGTTCGGCTATGGTGTGTCAGTTCGATGCATATATCCGAGCGGGCGGGATGCGCGAAAAGAATGGCGGAGAGGATTTTTATTTTTTGCAGGCTTTAAGGAAAATAGGCATGATTGATAAAATTGATGCGACGACAGTTTATCCTTCATCAAGGGCATCGGATAGGGTCCCATTTGGCACTGGTCCGAAAATACGGCAAATTCTTGATGGCAGTAATGTTGCGTTTCATAATCCGGCAATTTTTCTAATATTAGGTGATTTTTACAAACAGTCAATAATAAATTTTCATGAAAATAATATGCTGAACTTGGAAGCGAATGTGTCAAAAAACAGTTGTGAAGAGATGCGTAATTTTTTGAATGATAACAATTTTCACAACAACTGGCTGGCAATTTGTAAGAATCACGGGAAATCTCAATCGCAAATGTACAAGGCTCTGCATCAATGGTTCGATGCCTTCAAAATTTTAAAATTTGTTCATTATTGCGAACGCAATGTGTCACATTATCCGGCGTTAAATGCTGTTGATGGTTTTAAAAAGCTTTTTTCTGTTGCAGATATCGCTGTGGACGGCAAGGTGTTTCACTCAAATAAAGATTTATTAAAAGCTGTACGCACAATTTCAATACCAAATACAGAAAATATGTAATTCTGTAGTAATACCATAGGTATTACACAGGTTATTTGGCGAGTCGGATTGGATTTGTCCAAGCATAATTACCAAATTTATCCATGATCTGACACCGGACATAGGTTATTGCCGGGTCGTGCGGAATATTAATGACACATTCGGTTTTTTCAACTGTTTTATAATGCACGCAGCTGCTTCCTGTCAATGTTGCGTCCATCTCAGGAATATTGCCGCATTCACCGTTATTTCTGTTGCAAATACCAATGATTTCTACAGCCGGGGTACAATTAATAGTTAATGTTCTTCCCTTGAGTGAAATCTTATGAAATTCAGGTCCCATTGTTGAATAAAAATGTCCATGTTTGATGGCTTCCATTACTGCCGTTGCCGATTTATCTTTGGCACAAATCATTGTCCAACCGCGAAACATATCACGTGGATTATGAGTGTCATCCACTGCGAACGCTGGAACCATCATGCCCGCATCAAGTAAATCATCCCATATCTGCATACTGAAAGACTTGCCGATGTATCGGCTTGCGCTGTTAAACACCTCTATCCCGATTATCAACCCGTTCAAAGGCAGAATATCAGCAACTGTAAAACCGCTCCAGTAGGGATGGGCTAGAAAACATTCGCCACCGGCAGCAATCACCCTCTTAATACCGTCTTGGCATGTAAGCGAAGACGGATGCTTGAAATTTTCAGGAATATTGAGCGCAACAATATGGAAAAGAATATTGCGTGGTCCTTGCGGATGAAATTCCATACCATTAATAACAGTAATTTCAGAACCAATCAGGGCGCTTACCGCATTGCTGCGGTAATGGTCAGTCACAGCGATAATATCATATTTACGTTTGCGGTAAGCACGGCACAGCTCTTCAACTGATAATTTGCCATCCGAGGTGGTACTGTGAGTGTGTAAGTTTGCTTTATAACAAGTTGCGTTAGTGCCAAAAGGATTTATGAAATCACTCATTATTCAGCATCCTATAGTTTATTTTGAGAGGATTCAACAATGTTTAATTGCTTTTGTCTGTTTGTTATTATAAAATCATAACACGAATTTGCAGCCTTGGCGCATGCGCCGGCACTGCCGCAACGCAACATAGCAGTAATATTCAATAAGTCTTGTTCGACCTCTGTACGGCGTTCTCCTCCGGGCAGAATCCTAGTCAGTGCATCTGCCATATTTTTTGGGCTGGCGCGCCATTGCAGAAATTCTTCAAAAACTTGTTTGTTGGCAATAATGTTTGTCATTGTGAAATAACCCCGATAAAGTTTAACCAGCAATCCAGCTACAAGTAAAGTTGCCAAGTTAAGTTTATATGCTACCACCAGCGGCAGTCCGGCGATTGCCGATTCTACGGTAATTGTGCCTGACGCAGCCAAACCCGTTCCAGCTTTTTGCAGCCAAAACGCAGTTTCTCCACATGTAATTTTAATTTCAGGTAGTTTATTGTGTTTATTTGCGTTATGAAAATTTGTTAGTATGCTCTGACACATTAATTTTACTTTTTCTCGAGGAGTTGAGATGATAAATTTTAATTGTGGATGTTTCTGGTAAAGCAGTATCGCAGTTTGCAGCATTGGAATAAGCAAACGGCTAATTTCCATTGACCTACTTCCAGGCAGCAAAAGCACCGTATCATTATCCCTGACAATCGTACTATCAAACCGTGAAGTTACGATATCAACTAACGGATGACCAACAAATTCTGTCGGCAATCCAGATGAGGCGTACACTTCAGTTTCAAATGGAAATATAACCAGCATCCGGCGGCAATATTTGGCCAGTTTATGAATGCGGTGCTTTCCCCAAGTCCAAACGTGCGGGCTAACGTACCAAATAACCGGGATGTTGTAAAATTTCATTACTGTCGCAAATCGGAGATTAAAAAAAGGATAGTCGATTAAAACAACAGCGTCAGGTCGTTCTTTTTTAGCACGCAGCACAAGGGTAAGAAAAAGATAAATAAATTTAAAAATATGTTTAAAAACTTCAATCAAGCCAACGACACCCAATTCAGTTGAGTCAACAATAATATTTACCCCGGATTTCCGCATCTCTGGGCCACCCATACCAGATATTATTATATCGCAGTTGTTTTTCGCAGCGGTTAGCTGTAGTTCTTCAGACAGTCTAGCTCCATATATGTCACCAGAAGCTTCTCCTGCGAAAATCCATATTTTATAAAGACCAATTTTTGTCATATTTTTTTTTAGCCTTAACAATATTTCATCTGGAAACTCAATATAATTTCAAAATTAGTTCAACAGCATTGAAATAATGATTTGTGAAGTTAGATTATAACTTGTTATTTATAGATTGCAAGTAAAATATGAAATTTTCAGGTAAGTAATGGTTATATCAGAAAAACTTTTAACTGTCCTAAGAAATATCGCGGAAATGATTGCGAATGTTGACGACAGTGGTGAAATCTTACAAAAAATCGTAAATATTCTTGCAGTAAATCTCGAAGTTGATGTTTGCTCAATCTATGAATATAACTCAGTTACTGATGAAATTATTTTAACTGCCACCTGCGGCTTGAATCCTGACTCAATCGGTAACGTCAAAATGATGTCAGGCAAGGGATTAACCGGAAGTTGCTTCAAAAATAACTCTATCATCAACATAGTCAACCCAGCCAGTCATCCAGATTTTATTTATTTTAAAAAAACCGGTGAAGATTCTTATAATTCTTTTTTCGGGGTGCCACTAGTTTGTTCTGGAAAAAATGTTGGTGTTATGACTTTGCAGCGCAAAGAGTCGGCAATTTTTTCGCCAGCAATTGTTGACATGGCGAAAAGTCTGGCACCTCAACTGGCAAATTTGATTATCAATGCTGGAATTTTGAAAAATCTTGCATTGCCACTACAGTCAGCCAAGACAAATGATAAAGTTGCAGACAATATCGTCATCAGCGGCACGGCAGTCAACAGTGGTGTTGTCATCGGTGAAGTGTTTAAATTTGAAGCAAGAGAAATGCTTGATGAAATTGAGCATTGCAATCACTCCAATCTGCACGATGAGCTAGAATTATTAAACTATTCTATAACATTGACAAAAGCTAATACAATTGATTTAGAAAACAGGGCATTGTCGATTATTTCTGAGGCTGATGCGTCAATCTTTAACGCCCATTTGCTTTTCCTTGAAGATAAAACAATTTTGGACGAAATCAGGCGGGAGATAACTGATGAAGGTCATACTTTAGAATATAGCATTGCAATGGTATACAGGCGCTTTGAACGTAAATTTTTGAGTATCAATGACAGGACTTTTCGTGACCGTCTAATGGACTTTAAAGATGTTATGCTCCGACTGCTCGAAGCGGTACATTTCTTGCGTGAAAGCTCAAATGAACAACAGAGCTTTGACTTTCACTCGCAAAAAATGATTTTAGTTGCAAAAGAACTTTTACCATCCGACCTGCTGCGCTTACCAGTTGAACAAATCGCCGGGCTAATTTGCGAAAAAGGCGGTGCAACCAGTCATGTTGCAATTTTGACCAGAGCTCTCGAAATCCCCGCGTTACTAGGTGCGGCAGGGATTATGGATCAGGTCAATAATTTTGACCAGATTATTCTTGATTGTCACGCTGAGAGAGTTTATATAAATCCTAGTGAAAAATTAAAGTCGAATTTCAATGAACTATTATCGGCTGCGTCAGAACCAGAACCTAAGATTGCTACCGGCGCATGCGTCACATCGGACGGTGTCAGAGTTTTTCTCCGTGCAAATATTTCGTTAATATGCGAAACTCCATTACTGCAAAAATATGGTGCAGACGGTATAGGTCTGTACCGAACTGAATTTCTTTTCATAATTAGAGAATATCAACCAGCAGAAGATATACAGTATAAAGTTTTTTCAAAAGTTGTTGCTGCATGCAAAGGAGAAATTACATTGAGGGTACTTGATGCTGGCGGTGACAAACAGCTTAATTTTCTAAATATGCCACACGAGGAGAATCCGGCACTGGGCGTTCGCGGCATTCGCTTGTTGATGAGTTACCCTGACATATTCAAAACTCATCTTAGAGCAATCCTCAGGGCTGGAGTGAATAGCCGATTAAAAATATTATTCCCAATGATTTCAAGCGTTGATGAACTGCTGGCAATACGCGTATTATTGCAAGATGTTGAAAATGAGCTCACCAAGGAAAACATTAATTTCTCTTCCAATTATCAGTTTGGCATGATGCTGGAGGTACCTGTTGTGCTTACCGGATTGCGTCATTTTATTCCACATGTTGACTTTTTCAGTATCGGAACAAATGATTTACAGCAATACCTTTTTGCGGCTGAACGCGGGAGAGCAAAAGAGTCTGCGCATGACTGCCTGAACCCACTTTTTCTGGAAACGCTTGTAAGAGTTGCTAAAACGTTAAGCAAGCATCCAGAAAAAGGTCTTTCTGTATGTGGTGAGATGGCAGGCAACGCATTAGCTGCACCTTTATTGCTCGGAGCAGGTATTTATGAGTTGAGTATGCCGCCAAAATTGATGCCTAAAATTAGAAGTGCAATCGGCGCGTTTTCATTTGACGAGTGCAAATCGTTATTAAAAAAATCTCTTCGTAAACAGAATGCTGCTGAGGTAACAGAGCTAATGAAAGCAGCTTTTAAATCCAAAAAATTAGATTTACATGACTAGTTAGAATTATTTATTAGCGAAATTAAAATAAGCCAGTTACGATAATACTTCTGACAAACACAACAGCCTATTTCGCTTTCATGGCACTACTACCATTCCACCAACATCGCCTTGCGCTTAATGCGTTTAGGACATTGCATGTGGCTCTTTGAGTTGATTTTGTTGTAAAAACACTAATGCATTAATTCGATATCAAGCGCTGCGTTATTTGTTGTCAACTGCATACTGTTATCCATTGCGGCAAGAAATTCTAAACTGAAAAATTTAAAGAATACTGGAACAGGTAAAATAATCACGGTACCAATTATCGGGATCAACAATAATAATAATCCCAGACAGCAGGTCAATAATCCTGCGAGAATTATTGCACTGCCGGCTATTATTGAAAAAATTAAATATAAACATAGATAGCGGCAAAAACTACCCAAGTTAGCTCTTAATAATATCCCTATTTTTACCCAAGCAGGCATTACACTACTTCCAGTCCAATATATAACAGGTATCACTAATTCATCAAATATAAAATTAATTAAAGCAAAGGCTATAGTAATAATACACATAAATGACATGGCAGTTGCCATTAAAAATATATGAAATGCTTCTGGAGTCAATAGCTTATGATTAAGCAAACAAGCTCGAAACCAAGGGATAAATCCAAACGCGGCAACGATAAAACAGACACTATAAAGTAAAATTGCGATGACACCTAAAATGATATACCAACTAAATATATTATTGCCGCCTGCCCTGAACTTACGCCATGCGGATATAATTTCAGTTTGATCATGAATTAAGTTATCTAATAAAATTAGTTTAAATCTTGAACGAAACCAAATCAAGATGACTGTTATTAAAAGGAGTATAACTAGAAAAATGATTATCGAAGCAATGATTAGTGTAATGTATTGTTCAGGAATTTTTAGTTCAGCCGAACTCCTAGATAAAAACGTGCCGGATTCGCCATTAAAAATCCTGTCCAGCGCATTAATAAATTCCCTCGAGCTCTCATTTTTTTCATTTTTTTGCGGCACACGGTAATTGTAAAAATTACTGCTGCCGTCGAGCAGTGTAGCCATCCAAACACAGAAGCCTAGATAAAACCACTTCGTAAAACAAAAAGGTTTGAACAGTAGAGCAACCATTTTTTTCCAAGCAATGTCAGCGGCACTCATGCAAATAATTTTAGCCATAAAATAAACATCCTATGTTGTAAATGAAACTGTTTAATCTTAAAACGACCGCACTGCAGTTGTTATAATTTTTATTAAATGATAACATTACATTTCATTACAGTACCAAAATATTCATATTATGCTTCCATAGTAATTTTTTGATATTGCTCGAAATCACGTCAAGACTATGTTAAAATAAATTAAATTATTTCACGCATGGAATATACCAAATTGCAAAATCACCCTGACGGAAAACCCCATCGACTCTTGCCCTGATTGTATCATTTTTTTCAATTTTTCTGGTAATTAGATTTGTTATTTCAGTTTTTTCCGGAAATACTCCAAGCACTTGTGCAGGCTCCAATATCATATCTTCAGAATAAAGTGAAGGATTGACCAGCGCAACCAGTTTGCCCCGGTTGTTTGCAACTGTTATTAAAACAAATTCTGATGTTACCCCTATTTTTTTAATAGTACGTTGACCGCCAAGAATGATATCACCAAATTCCTCGCCAATTTTTGACGCATTGGCTATGGCAGTAAGACAGCGCCCGTCAAGAGTGCCCCACCACCAAATATAAACACCATTGGAGCCACACATTATATCGTGAATAATTTTTGCTTCAAGGTATGCCTGGTTACGCAGCCCTAAATCATTATTGCCAAATGGCATACCCAATGTTGACTTAACTAAAGTGACCAACGATTTACGTTCCTGGCGGCACATTTCTGACAATTCTGCTAGATGTTCTGCTAAATAAGTATTGCCGCCAGCATAAATACCTTCGATATTCTTAATTTTCAGCAAGCGTTGCCAGTCGGTGCCAAAACGCGTTTTAGCAATAGAGTTAGGCAAATCTCCGAAAACTCTGATGGTAATTTCCGGATTGATTTGTCGCGCCATTGTTGTTATTTTATCTACGATTTTAGCATTTTGTCTACAGCGAAATTCAGTCCATTTATTTTTATGCAGAAGCAGTAGCCTGTCTGCGTTTAAATCCTTAATTAATTGAATCGGTATGCCGCTAAATTCCGAGAATTCCTGTTTACAGTTTGGACAAAAACAAAAAGACTCCGGATTGGAACACTCTAGATTCTCGATATATTCCCGCGCTCCATTATCAAGCAGTTCCGCGACCATTTTTTCAAGGTGCTCTCGGATATATGATTCACCTGAACCCTGAATGAGATATTGCGGGCAAAGAAGTTTTCCAGCTAATGCATTTCCGATTTCATCGTTGCGCCAAGCACCAATTGCATCTGGATGCCGCCGCAAATAATCTCTGCTTGATTCATTATTATAACATCCTGGCCACCACCAATCACCCCAATTAACTAGACGCATATTCTTACTGCCGACAAGCATTTTCCACTGTTCACGATTTTTAGCTGACAAGATCGGATCACCAGCAGTTATACGTTCAGCCCACACCGTTACCCCGGCACGTTCGAATGACTGCATAATTTTTTTTTGCGAGGTTATGTTCAACAATGGAGAATATATTGCGTCCACTCCCCATTCATATAGTCGTGGTTTAGCCGCCTCCAATTCAGGGATGATTTCAATATTTTGAATATAATTGCCGGGAGTAATTTTATCACCTAAAACTTTGATAGCAACCTGATAAGAACCTTCCACTATTTTTTTATCTGCATTAAGAACAAGAAAAAATAATGAACGCAAATTATTTTCAAGATCGTATGGTTGAATATCCTTTTTATATTTTAAAATATACCTGTTATATATCCTATTTTCGATTGAAACTTTCTGTTCATTAAATTCATTAGGGATCGAGCTTGTGAAGACGCCATTTAATCCGGCATAATTTGCCGGGAATGTACTATTGATTGGATTGTCTATCGTTATTCCTTCAGGCAATGTAATTTCAATGGCAAAATTATTCAACGGAGTACTGCACATATTTCGTAATTGCATCAAAAAATTTTGAGATGAATCACGGCATATATATAAGGAGGTATTTAACCTGGCAGGATGCCAAAATGTAGCACAAATCGAGTTTCCAGAATATGGTAAAACAGAAAAATATTGATGTGGTGGAAGCTTTTCAGGCGGCACATAGTTTAAGTCATCCGTGACCAGAAACGCGTCTATCAATAAATTTTGCGCCGGATTTAGGTTATTGCTAAACTTAACTATATTGGTCTTTGTTCTTTTAATTTTAACTGCTGTAGGATTTACCTTGATCCAGCTATAATTTTCCGAATAATTAGCTTCGGTTGAAGGAATGTGGATATCGAACATCCGTCCATTCCAATCGCAAGTGATTCCTGCAGGTACTGTCGATTTGGTAGATTTAGCTCTGAGCCACATATTATAATATCCGCTTCTTCCGGTGCGAAATGCAGCAGTTGCTTGAGCCTGAGTGCGCATCATTGGCCGTATTAATGCACAATCACCCGATTCATTTTGCATACTGTTTTTTACTTTCGACCAGGCATGGCGATATTTAAAACTTCCATAAAACGCATCGGCAGGAGCTAATTTTTCTGCCTCAATCCAGTAATAATGGTGTTCATTGTTAATTTCAAAACGTGGTTCAATAATTTCGGCATCAGTATTTTTTACAGTATCTCTTGCAATACGATTATAAGTGGAGGAAGAAATAATCCTAATATGATCAAACATCGCCTGGCCTGAGCTGATACCATTTGTGTTCCAAAATGAAAAACGAATTTGCAGCGTAGATGCGCCTTCTGGAAAAGGCATTTCAGTATTATTACCAAACACGGTATTATAAAATTGCCACCCTGCAGTAGTTTGATTCTCCTCAAAATTCTTTATAAAATATTGCTTTATAAACTTGTTATTAACATCAGAAAAAACCAGTGATACAGAAAGTTTTCCGGCAGTAATTGAGTTTAACTTAACCTCATAAAATAATTCATAAGATTCCGTTGTACTCAGTTCCTGTCCTAATTTGATTATTGGACTACTAACTGCCAAGTTACTATTATCTGCAATCATCAGCAGAACATTACCATGTTCATCACCACTTGATTCGATTCTAGCCGTCTGAGTACCTGAAGGAAAATACCAGTTTTTCCCTCCTGATTCAAAGTCATCCAACATCCAATCGCCAGCAGATAAACAATTTACAAATAGCAGGATTGAGATAAACAAGATTGCATATAAATACTTCTTCATAAACACCATTTAATTATATTAATTCAACGAACGAAACTAGGATTTCTTACTATATTCTAGTTGTACATTAACTTTTAGCGATAAATGCATAATGCTATAATTTAGCGAATGCAAGCTATAAATCAAACTGCAGCCCAATATACAACGCATTTTTATTGGATTAAGATTGTATATATCTGGCCTGCAGATTGATATCATTAAGTAATTGTAATTTGATGTGAGGTAACACTTTTAAATACAAATAACTAACTTGTGATATCATTTTTCTTTGCCATAATTAATTGAATTATTATATTGGATGATATATAGTATTATGTTTTCAAAATAATAACTAGCTGACGAGGTTTTGCATGAAGAAAGCACTGATAACCGGAATAACCGGACAAGATGGTTCGTATCTAGCTGATTTCCTCCTTGAAAAAGGTTACGAAGTACATGGTATTATTCGCCGTTCCAGCAGTTTTAATACTGGAAGAATTGATCATAATCTGAAGGATTTTCACGACACACGGGCAAAGATGTTTCTGCACTACGGCGATCTGTGTGATTCAAGCAGCCTTCGCCATATTATCGAAAAAGTCAATCCTGATGAAGTGTATAATCTCGGTGCACAGTCTCACGTCAAAGTATCTTTCGATGAACCTGAGTACACTGTGGACACTGTTGCGGTTGGCACTTTACGGCTACTTGAAGCGGTACGCGATTTCATGCCTAGAGCCGGGAAACAAATCAGATTTTATCAAGCTGGATCATCAGAAATGTATGGCAAGGTTGTTGAAACCCCGCAAAAAGAGACAACGCCTTTCTATCCCCGCAGTCCTTATTCCTGCGCAAAAGTTTATGGTTTCTGGCAAACGGTTAATCATCGCGAATCGTATGGAATGTTCGCTGCCAACGGGATCTTATTCAATCATGAAAGCCCAAGACGCGGCGAGACGTTTGTAACGAGAAAAATTACCCGGGCAGCGACAAGAATTAAGCTTGGTCTGCAAAATGAGTTATTTTTAGGAAATATTGAGTCTAAACGTGACTGGGGTTTTGCTGGTGACTATGTAAAGGCAATGTGGTTGATGCTCCAACAAGACGAGCCCGATGATTATGTTATTGCTACGGGCGAAACTTATTCTGTACGCGAATTTCTCGAAAAGGTTTTCGGCTACCTGGATTTGGACTGGCAAAAATATGTAAAAATTGATCCGGTTTATTTCCGCCCGGCTGAAGTTGACCTTCTACTCGGCGACTGCAGTAAAGCCAAACAAAAGCTAAATTGGCAGCCTTCCGTTTCGTTCGACGGTTTGGTTAAGATGATGGTCGATTCAGATATGCAAATAGCTGAACATGAAAAAATCATTGTGGTCAATGCAAAGAAATAATTTGGGCAATGCCGTTTTTGGGAAATAAAATATGTTGAGCAAAGATTACAAAATATTTATCTCTGGTCATAAAGGCATGGTCGGTTCAGCCATAGTCAGAAAATTCAAGGAAAAAGGCTATAATAATTTAATTTTGCGGAGCCGTCACGAGTTAGATTTACGCGATAAAATTGCTGTAAAAAGTTTTTTCGCCGCTGAGTCGCCAGATATTGTAATTTTGGCTGCTGCTAAGGTTGGCGGTATCTTGAATAATCTAAAACATCGCGCCGAATTCCTGATTGAAAATCTTGAAATACAAAATAACGTTATCGGCGAGGCGTTTGAGGCACAAGTTAAAAAATTTTGTTTTCTAGGCAGTTCGTGTATTTATCCTTGTCAATGTCCTCAACCAATCAAAGAAGAGTATCTGCTTTCTGGTCCATTTGAACCAACCAATGAGGGGTATGCGATTGCCAAAGTTGCAGGCTATAAACTTTGCCAATATTATGCGGAACAATACGGCTTTAATACTATTTCGCTCATGCCCTGCAACCTATATGGCACCAATGACCATTATGATTTGAATGATTCGCATGTATTAGCGGCATTTATCAGAAAGTTTGCTGACGCCGCTGACGATAATCTTAATGAAGTTACGGTGTGGGGAACCGGCATTGCCAGACGGGAGTTTTTGCACGTTAATGATTTGGCTGATGCGGTTTACTTCCTAACGCAAAATTGGAATTCCCCTGAGTTTGTCAATATTGGTGCAGGTTACGACATCAGCATCAAGGAACTTGCAATAAAAATTGCAAATGCGGCAGGATTTAACGGAAAAATAATTTGGGATTCAACCAAGCCTGATGGGATGCTAAAAAAATGCATGGACATTTCCAAGCTTAAAAATATTGGGTTTACTCCAAAAGTATCTCTTGATGAGGGGATCGCTAAAACTATTGCTGAATATCGTGAGATGAAAAAAAGTGGCACAATAAGGCTATAAACCAGGTCAAAAACGCTCTAAACTCACCAGCTTCGAACTGAATTAAGCTGCGCTAAGAAATCCCTAAGGCCTTTAAGATTAGCTCATAAATCAGTTGTTACGCCTGGAAATAAATATCAACCGCAATAAACTAGCTATTGCCACCAATGCCGAAGCAACATAAGTCATTGCAGCTGCATTAAGTACTTCACGTGCAGGATTCAACTCATCTTCTTCTAAGATTCCACTGCGGCTCAGTACAGCAATAGCACGATTGCTTGCATTAAACTCTACTGGTAGGGTAATCATATAAAATACGACTGCAAAAGCAAATAAGATAATCCCTAAATGTATGAGCAATGACCATCGCATTAACAAACCGGCCATCGCCATAATTGGGCCAAAAGATGAACCAATATTAGCTGCCGGCACCAGTATACTGCGCATAGTCAAAGGCAAATACATATCTTTATGTTGGAGTGCATGCCCCGCCTCATGAGCGGCCACACCAATTGCTGCAATTGACGTAGAGCTATATGTTGTTTGTGATAATCTTAAAACACGACTCACTGGGTCATAATGGTCAGTTAAATCACCGTCAATAACTTCAACCCTGATATTACTCAGTCCTTTTTCATCCAAAATTTTTCGTGCAGCGTCTGCTCCGCTAAATCCGCGTCTACTATTTAGTTGACTAAATCGCTTAAACGTTGATTTAACTTTAAACTGGGCGAAAAGTGAAAATATCAATGCAGGAAGTACTAATATCAAAAAAAAGATATCCATAATTTACTCCAATAGGCATTATCATGATAGATTTTTGATTAAGCTGACATCAATAAACTGCCGTGATAGTCTCGGCAATTCAAGCCTTAATGTTAATTATTCAGACAAACAAAGTGCTGAAGAATCTTGACAATGATCAATTTTAGTACTTGAATCAAGGCAATAAGAAATAACGCATTTGTTCAAATTAAATTAATGCTTTGTCGCAATAACCTATAATTTACATTATTGCGGTTTCCAGCAAATCAATTATTCAACAAATTCTTTATGCAAAACCTGCTGGGCTTCATTAAAATTAGCCTGGTCAATAATGAACTGCATATTGACTTGGCGCATACATTGGTCTAACGCTAAAATATTAATGTTAGCACGTGCCAAAACGCCTGCGGCCCGGGAAAGAAAACCAGGAATCTTCATATTGGAGCCAATAACAGAAACAATGGCAACGTCCCTGCTGGTAATGGTTGCACCAGGAAACCGTGATGTAATATTGTCAATACAAGCTGTTAAATCTTTAGCTTTTTTGCTAACATAATGGGTAATCGTATTAGCATTGGTATTTTTAGCGATATAGCTGATTTTGAATTTTGCCAAACTTTCAACTAATTTAAAATCATAGCCACTTTGACCAACCATTTCAGGGTCAAAAACTTCAATAGCGACAATATCCTTCAAGCCGCAAATCATTTCTACCCGCGGTTCAGGTGAAACATAATCTTTGCTAATCAACGTGCCGGGATTCTCCGGGTCAAACACATTTTTTACACGAATATGAATATTTTTCAACTCCATTTCCTTCGATGCCTTAGGATGAATTGCTTCCATACTCATATCCGCCAATTGGTCGGCAATGTCAAAGTTTGTGTTACCAATAATCCTTACATTGTTAACACCAATAAGCTTTGGATCACCAGTGCTAAGATGAAATTCTTTATGTATAATGCCCTCTGCAGCATCGGTTAATACAGCTATTTTACTAAAGGTAATCTCACTATATCCCCGGTCAAAACGGTTCATAATGCCTTCTTCACATTTTGCGTAGCCTGTAACTATCGGCATGGAGCTGCTGAAATCAATATTTTCTAAATTTCTCATGATGGTTTGCTCTATTGAACATGCATCGCTCTCTTTCCAACCAGATAAATCAGTAAAAACTGCATTAATGCCGTTACTTTTTAAAATTTGCACTGAATTATAAGCACTATGAGCTTCTCCGACAGCACTGAGAAATTCACGGGTAGCAGGCAAGTATTCTTTAGGTGTAAAATGACCAAAGGTGCGCAAACGAGCTAAATCCTTCAAACACACTTTAATGCCATCAAGACGTTCATTAATAAAATTATCGGCATCTTCTTGACATAAACCAATATTTTCGAATGAACGATTAAATTTAATCATTGCTTCACGCACCCGCTCCAAAGCAGCTTCCCATTCTTTGCCGCCTTTAGCAAAAATGCCATATACACCAGCATCACCCGTCTTTTTGTCTTCTAAAAGCAAATTAGTAATACCGCCATAAGCTGAAACCACAAAAATCCTATTGTACAACGCAGCTTTAGTGCGGTTACCTATAATAACATTCTTCATTACATCGCCGAATTGACTCATTGATGTTCCGCCAATCTTCTCAACCGTATGTTTACCAGGCATATTAGATGTCCTCAATTCTTAAAAGTTTAACGTTATCACGAACTTCATTAAGTGTTTCTATTTCCTTAATCGCACTCTTAACCTTTTTTTCCTTAGCCAAATGAGTCAGTATTAACAAACTGACATTATTTTCGTCCTGGCTCTCTTTTTGAATAAAACTGGAAATACTTATCCGCTTCTTAGCCAAAATCGCTGCAATAGCCGCAATCACACCTGGCTTATCCTTGACTTGCAATCGCAAATAATAACGGGTTTCTATTTCATCCATTGGTAAAATATTACGGTATTGACGCCCTATGCGAAATGCTGGAACTCGATGGTGAGCACCAAATTTTAAATTCAACGCTACATCAACAAGGTCAGCAACGACTGCACTGGCAGTGGCATCTCGACCTGCACCGCGACCATAAAGCAGCATATCACCAACTGCATCACCATTCACCATAACTCCGTTGAACACCTCCATAACATTTGCCAATAATGCCGTTTTAGGCACTAATGCAGGGTGAACGCGAATCTGCACATCTTCATTTTCCTGCTTTATAATTGCCAGCAACTTTATGCGGTAACCAAGCTCATTGGCAAAATATAAATCCTTTAATTCAACACCTCTTATACCTTCTATATGCACAGGGGCAACACCAAACCACTCCCCGTAGGCAAGAGATGCAAGAATAGCTGCCTTGTGAGCTGTATCAAAACCATCAACATCCAACGTTGGGTCAGCTTCTGCATAACCAAGAGCTTGAGCATCAATTAAAATTTCGCTAAAGTCCAATCCTTCCCGTTCCATACGCGTTAAAATATAGTTACAGGTACCATTCATAATACCATAAATTTTTCTAATTCTATTGGCGACCAAACCTTCGCGCAGAGCCTTAATAATTGGTATTCCGCCAGCAACACTAGCCTCATAGTAAATGTCAGCTTTGTATTGTTGTGCGGCGGCGAATAGTTCCTCTCCCTTTAAAGCCAGGAGGGCTTTATTGGCAGTAACTACAGGTTTCCCCTGCTTTAACGCTGCCAGGATAAAGTCTTTAGCAACCGTAGTACCGCCAACCAACTCTACCACAACATCAACTTCATTGATTAATTTCACCACATCAGTAGTTAAAATTGATTTGGGAACATTTACACCGCGGTCCCGCTTGATATCAATATCGGCGATCCTGGTTAAAGATAATTTAACTCCTGTACGCTTAGTAATTACATCACCATTATTAATCAGGTTCGCCGCCACTCCAGCCCCAACTGTACCAAAGCCGATGATTCCAATTTTAATTTCTTTCACAATAAACCAACCTTTAACTTTTGCGTTAACATAAAGATTATCCCAAAGGCACTTTGTTACTCTTAGTGCTGTATTTGAGGTAATTTATAAAATACCTGCTATTCTTAAACACACACTCTAAATAATATACACCATAAAGCTTAATTTTAAAGAGGAAATTCACAACAAGAATCTGAATAAATGCCGATACTAATTTGACTAACGTTGTTTACAGGTGTATTCATAATTATCATTGAGATATTATTCCTTAATGAAGATATCAGAATAACTTCTTACATTTAGATAACTATGGAAAAAAGAGTTTTAGCTTTTCAAGAGAAACCCAAAGTTGCAATTATTGGTCTGGGTCTACTCGGCACCTCACTTGCGATGGCGTTGAATCCGGACGTATATCATCGTTTGGGCTGGACAAGACGCACTGAAGTACGTGAATGGTGCATTAACCATAAGATAATTGATGAAACTGCAGATGGAATAGAAGATATTTTATTCCAGGCTGATATCACTGTCTTGTGTTTGCCGATACCAGAAATAATACACCATATTGAATATTATGCCTCTGCCTGGCGTCCTGGTGCAGTTATCACTGACGTGGGTAGTGTCAAAAGAGCAATTGTTGATTTAGGTGAAACAATTCTGGCTCCGCGCGGTATTCATTTTGTTGGCAGTCATCCAATGGCAGGCACTGAAAAATCTGGTCATCAAGCTGCATTTCCAACTCTTTATCAAAATGCCGAGGTATTTGTAACTACGACAAAAAACAGTAATCCCGAGGCACTCAACAAAGTTGCATCAATGTGGCAAAGTATCAAAACTGATGTTGTAATAATTTCCACAGAACATCATGATATTATCGTTGCCTACACAAGCCATTTATCACATATTATGGCGTTAGCCTTAACTCAAGTTGTACTAGATTGTCCTGAGAACGAATTTTCACTACGTTATTCAGGCTGTGCCTCAGGTTTTCGTGACACATCAAGAATAGCCTCATCATCACCCAAAATGTGGCGCGAAATTATTGAAAATAATCGTTCTGCAGTTTTGTCGGCTGTTACCGATGCAGAGAAACGTCTTTGTAATTTGCGACAAATTATCAGCAGTGGTGAGTTTGATAAACTTGAATCGGAATTTTCTCAGGGCAAACTTCTGCGAGATAATTGGATTAAGTATAAAAACAATAAAATTCAGTGCATATAATTTCGCATAATGTTTGTATTACCATAACTCCGTTTAATAACGCGTATTATTCGAAGTATTGTAATTTTTTTTATTTAAATAGAGGTAATTGCTAAACTATTTTAAAATGAAGTTTCTCAGGATTTTTTGAAGGTTTTGACGATTATGAGCGAAATCGAGCTTGGCAGCGTTACGCAAGATGAGCTTAAGTCGCCAAAAACTCAAAAAAGACACGAATGTCACGAAATAGTTTTGAAATTAGCTTAAATATTAATGTATTTCACTTATAATAATTACGAGGTGTAGGAATGAAGTTGCTGTTACTTACAATGATTACTTTTTCGGTTGTAACACTTTTAGGACAAAATAATAACATTTCTTCGCAGCCGGTAGATTCTTCGCCATTATACAGCAATCAGGCAATGGACAGCACATCAACAATCCTCCTTGAGCAAGCTCAGCAAATTCCTGATTTATGGTGGATCGTACCATTGGCGGCATTGTTGGCGCTGTTAACTTGTGTGTCGATTTTTAAAACAATCACAAAAAATAAAAATGTAGATGCAAAGGTAAACAGCACCGCTGTATTTATTAATGCTGATATTTCCAAAGGAACTATTGCACAATACCAAGCTGGCTTTGCTACGTCATTAATTATTTTTATTGTTTTGCTGGCAATGTCGTTTTTTGGCCTGCAATCAGGGCTCGCCCCTTTCGCTTTCGTTTCAGGCGGCATTCTCGTGCTACTGGCCAACAAAATATGTTTTCAACTTATATCATCTACGGCAGCACCTGTAGTTCAAGCGTGTCATCAAAACGGGCAAAGTGGCGGTCTTAATTTGGTTTTACGGATAGGAACTGCTGCAGGACTAGCCATTATCGGAATCGCAATGCTAGGCATTTGCGGATGGTACTGCTTTCTTGATTTATTTGTATTTACTTCAGCAAACTTACAATCTGGTGTTGAATGGTTTGGCATTTGTATAGTACCAATGAATTTATCCCCTGAAGATAAATTTACTTTTATAGCTAACCTGCTTTTGCTATTTTCATTTGGTGCCAGCGTGCAGTCTCTTTTTGCCGGAATTAGCGGTGCCGGCAATCGCCACCATTACATCTTTGGCATGAATGCAAATATTTTCACAGCATTTGTTACCGCAATCACTGCAACCAGTGCAATCGGAACAGTGCTGCCTATCGCGTCAGGTGATATTGACGAAGCTGCCAGCAGATTTGTGACACCAATGTTAATTGCGGGATTCGGTATAATAATTTCCATGCTTGTGCTTAGTATGGTAAAATTTAAGGACTCTGAACTGCAGCGCAATATGCGGCGTTGCCTATTAGCATGTTTTGCTGGAGCGAATATTACTGTTGCTATAGCAATGTCTTACTTGGTATATATGAATTTTATCGATTGGGGAATGTATTTAGCTGCTGTTACAGGAATAGTGGCAGGAATTTTGATAGGGCAAAGTGATGACTACTATTTTGTTAAAATATTACGTGCCACGAAACTTTCCGTTTTGCCACCTCCGTTAGGTCAAAATGCGATACTTTTATCCGCAACTCTGCTTTGTTCTTTCGGATTTGCTGGCGGCTTTGCAGATTTTTATTCTGGGTTCTACGGGATAGCACTCGCAGCTACTGGCCTGCTTGCCGGCAGCATCATTCCACTGGCGGCAGCAATTAGCAACTCAGTCGTATCAAATGCTGCCAATATTGCCAAAATGTCATCATTGCCGCAAATAACCATTGATAATGTATCTGCGTTAGCAGTCATTGAACAGAGTCCTGCCAACTTGAGCAGAAGCTATTCAGCAGTTGCTGCAGCCATGAGTGGATTAACCTTGCCGGCAGTGTTTGTTTTGACTGCAAAAACATCCTGTATGGAATTAATACAACAATCTGATATTGTTGGTCTTGATGTCACTGCTGAAGAGTTAGCGAATTCATCTATCCCAGACTTTATGCTACTCTATCAAATGTTCATTCTCAATCCTTTTCTATTGGCAGGAATGCTTATTGGGGTAATGTTGCCATTTTTTATGCATGCATTATTAAAGCCATCGGTTGAAAATCATGTCCGGGCAGGGAAGAATATGTTCGTGACAGCATTTATTGTTTTAAATATACCAGTAATTGCTTCAATTTTTCTCGGAGTTCCCGGTGCTATTGGTCTGATTGTAGGAATGCTCTTCTGCGGCATTTTGCTAACAATGAATCCAACATCAATAGCAGGGAATGAAATCAACAATGCATGTCTCTATGACAATCAATCAAGGCTGCCATATCTTGATTACCAGAACCCTGCTATACATATCTTATTGTTTGCTGTTCCAATGTTGCTGATAATGATCGTCCCGGCAATTATTAAATATGCCCCGATAATAAAAACATGGTTGAATATTCAAGTGTAGGGATCGCAGAGGCGTCGTTACACAATAAACTTATAAATGACCTTTCGCACACCTGCAGGATTGCGCTCTATCGGATTTAACTGATGCAATTTATGCCATGTATGTCATGGCATCAAAGGATGCGTAGAATATCAATATTTATAAATTCTATATTGAGTATCAGATATTTTGTGTCTCTGCAAAATATAACAAGTGTTGGCAATTATCACAAATGGCAGTAGCGCCTTTTTTGGATTCTGCTAATGTCTGAGGCGTAAGTTTTAAATGACAATTACCACAGGTGCCATTATTTACTGCTACAAGCGGAGTCCCCTTTGACTTAACCAAACGGTTATAGTGCGATAAAAGTTCTGCCGGAACAATACTGGATTTTTCTTCTCGACTTGAGTTTAAGGTATTAATTTCTTCGCAAACTTCAGTGATCAACTGCTTCAATTCTGCTTGATTATCAATATTGTTTTTAATCCTTTCCTTAGAATCTTTTTCAGCATCACGATAGGATTTTTTTTGTAGCTCTAAAATGTCAAGCAGTTCAATTTCTTTGCTTTCAAAGTTGCTGATGGCAAGCTTGTGCTGTTCAATTTCATGGAGCATTGCCTGATATTCATTATTTTTTTTCACCATCGCTGAATTTGCTTGAATTTTACGGATAGTCTCATTAATTTGACCGATATTACCTTCAATTTTTTTTATTTCCAACTCAGTTTTTTTAATACATTCATGGTCATTTTTTAATTTATTATTGATATCAATAATATCCTGTTCAAGTGCCTTTATTTCTCCCGGCAATATTTCTTGACGTAACTTTAAATTGCGCAATCGCATATCAACCATCTGAAGTTCAAGTAACCCGTTAAACCAATTCATCGTGATGCTCCCATTATTTATTTACTGTTCAAATATACACAAAATAAAATTATTATTCCGATATCTATCCAAATATATCTGGATGCTCTGGTTTGATTTGATTATTGGTAACCGGCAATCCCAGTTTCAACCTTGCTTTATCTGTTGCCACCCTCCCCTGTGCAGTCCGCATCAAATAGCCACCTTGGATTAAAAATGGTTCGTATACCTCTTCAAGAGTTCCCTCTTCTTCTCCAACGGCAACAGCTATAGTCTTAATTCCAACAGGACCACCGTTATAATTTGCAATTATTACTTCAAGTATTCGATTATCCATTTCATCAAGTCCGTCGTCGTCAATATCAAGCATCGCCAACGCCGCTGATGCAGTCAAACCGGTAATAGCCCGGTCTGCACGTACTTGCGCATAGTCCCTCGCCCAGCTTAATAAATTATTGGCGATACGTGGCGTGCCACGGCAGCGCCGCGCAATCTCTGCTGCTCCTGCATGGTCAATTTCGATATTCAGAATATTGGCAGAACGCTTAATAATAGCCGTCAAAGGTTCAACCTCATAATAATCTAACCGGCAAGACAAAGCAAAACGTGAACGTAATGGAGACGATAACATACCTGAACGGGTAGTTGCGCCAAGCAATGTAAAATGTGGAACGTTAAGACGCACAGAACGGGCGCCAGGACCTTGATCCAACATGATATCTATAAAAAAGTCTTCCATCGCGCTATATAAATATTCTTCAACAGTCGCGTTTAAACGATGAATTTCATCAATAAACAAGATGTCGCCATCCTGCAAAGATGTGAGCAATCCAGCTAAATCTCCAGGTTTTTCAATGACCGGACCACTGGAAGATTTTATATTGGCACCCTTTTCATTTGCGATGAGGTATGCCAAAGTTGTTTTGCCCAATCCTGGTGGGCCACTTAGCAGCAGATGCCCTAATGGTTCATTCCTTCCCATGGCGGCCTTCACATATAATTCCAAACGTTCTTTAACTTTGTCCTGTCCTGGGAAATCAGTAAATCTAACTGGACGCAAGGTATTGTCGATAGTAACGTCTTTTTTATTCAAAGTTGAGGTAATAAAACGTTCAGCCATATAAATATCCACCCTTAATCTTCAAAAATTGCATAAAATTATATCCTGAAATGTAAATTAATAATATAATATAGCCTAAATATCATTTAATTCTTAGCAGACTGCAAAACATTTTTAATATTTTTACTAACTGACTTTATTAAACGAAATAATTTTCAAATATCCATTGAAAATGACACAATATGAAATTATCTTAATATATATTTTTTAAGTCACAATTCATTAATTATTGAAAGGATGTTTTAAAACTCATGAATGATTTAGCATTATCAAAATTGGCAGCAAATACAATAAGAGTCATCTCGGCTGAAGCGGTACAAAAGGCAAAATCTGGACATCCAGGCATGCCAATGGGATGTGCCGACATTGCCTTTATGATATGGCACAAATATATGCGGCATAACCCTGCCAACCCTAAATGGCTTGGACGTGACCGTTTTATACTCTCCGCAGGCCATGGTTCAATGCTTGAGTATTCATTACTACATCTTTTCGGTTATGGATTATCAATGGAAGAGCTTCAGCAATTCCGTCAATGGGGCAGTAAAACTCCTGGACATCCTGAATATAACCATACCGCCGGAGTTGATATTACCACGGGGCCGCTCGGCAGCGGTTTTGCATCCGCAGTTGGGATGGCAATGGCAAATAACTACTTTGCTGCAAAAACAGGACTCGATAAAACCGACCTGCTAAATAATAAAATTTTTATTATTTGCGGTGATGGCTGTATGATGGAAGGTGCCACATCTGAAGCTGCATCTTTGGCTGGACATCAAAAACTTGATGAGTTGATTTGCTTCTATGATGACAATTCAATTACCATCGAAGGCTCAACTAATTTGGCTTTTTCTGAAAATGTCGGTGCCCGATTCGCCGCCTATAACTGGCGCGTTATCCATGTCAACGATGCCAACGATATTGAGCAATGTGATAAGGCTTTGGCAACAGCAGTTATTTCAGACGGTCGCCCAACTTTGATAATTGGTAAAACAAAAATCGGATTTGGCGCTCCTAATAAACAAGGGAAATCATCTGCCCACGGCGAACCTCTTGGTCAAGAAGAAGTTGAGTCTGCAAAGAAAAATTTAGGAATGCCAGAAGCTCCATTTTCAGTAATGCCGGAAGTGCAAAAGTTTATTGACGCCAGAGTGGAAAATTTAAAAAATGAAGCTGCCATCTGGAATAAGAAGTTCCAAGAGTATTTAGACATGAACAGTGATAAGGCAGAACTTATCAGCAAAATGATTAATCGTTCTGTTCCGGATAATATTCTTGAAGAATTAATAAAAGTTGCGCCTATTAGCAAGCCAGTAGCAAGCCGTGTTTCAGGCGGAGAAATTCTTCAGCGTGCTGCCGCATTGGTACCGTCATTAGTAGGAGGTGCTGCTGATCTTTCACCATCAACCAAGACAAATATTAAAGACACACCAAGTTTTTCTCCGGAAAATCGCGGTGGCGCGAATTTCCATTTTGGCGTACGCGAATTGGCGATGGGACTTGCTGGAAACGGAATGGCGTTGTATGAAACAATCATTCCTTACACATCTACTTTTTTCGTGTTTTCAGATTACATGAAACCAGCTATTCGTTTGGCGGCGATTCAAGGATTACATGAAATTTATGTTTTCACCCATGACTCATTTTATGTTGGCGAAGATGGTCCAACCCATGAGCCTGTGGAACATTTAGCAATGCTGCGCAGTATTCCAAACCTGATATCCATTCGTCCTGCTGATGCTTATGAAACCGCGCACGCATGGGCAGTCGCGTTAAAGGCAAATGGCCCAGTAGCAATTATGCTTACACGCCAAGACTTGGAACCTCTATCTGCAGAACAAGCAAAACTTGTTGATGTTGCCAGAGGAGCATACATATTAAGTGATGATAAAGATTATCAACTGATTATAATCGCCACTGGTTCTGAAGTTAATCTAGCATTAAAATCTGCTGAGATAATTCGGTCAAAAGGTTGCGGAGTCCGAGTTGTTTCAATGCCTTCGCAGGAATTATTCCTAAAACAAAACAAAGAGTATCAAGAGTCGGTATTGCCGTCAGAATGTGATGCGAGAGTGTCAATTGAAGCAGCATCAACATTTGGCTGGCATCGTTTCATCGGCAATGACGGATTGGCAATCGGGCTTGATACTTTTGGTGCATCCGCACCGTATAAAGTTTTAGCAGAAAAATTTGGCTTCACACCGGATCAAGTCGTAGAAAACATAAGAAAACACTTTTCTTGTGAATGCGATTGCAGTTCGGACTGTGGCTGCTGCGAATAATTTTTGTTAAATTATATCGTTTTCTGATTAATACCGACTTTTGAAATAACATGAATTCATAGTCGGTATTTTTTATTTAATTAGATACTCAAATAAACTACGAAAATTTCTCAAAATAATAAATATATTATCTCACCGCTGCATGCAGGCATAGTAATTATTTCCTAAACAAATGTATATGATGAAAGAAAAAACAAATAGCGCGCTACTTAAAATATTTGATTTAATTGGAATAATTTGGTGGGAGTTCTTCCGCTTCACAGTAAAAATCATTATTCTAACCATTAAAGCAATTTTTAATCTGTTAAAGAGAGCTTTAGATGTTTTTTGTAATATTAAGTCATGCCACAAAATATGCTGTATAATTAAATCATTTTTTTATACCATCGGTCAAATTTGTTATTATCTATTTATCATATTTTGGCTGTTGGGATTGTTCACTAGAAAAAAATGTGACAATTCAGCAATTGCCAGAAGATTCTTTCTTTTTAGCTCATTTATCGCAGCAATTCTTTACTACTACTTTTTCACTCCACCTTTTGACTGGGGAACATGGTACTATGTTGAGCAGGGTGTAGCATCACATTACGGCAAGGGGTTTTATTTTAACCGCACCGCTTCAGGAAATTTATTTTTACCTGGACCATTTTATACTGCTGCACACCGCACACTACCTCTTGGGACTCTTGTGCTTGTAGTGAACAACAATAATCATCGGCGACTTGTTGTCAGAATAAACGACCGCGGACCGTTTATCTCCGGTAGAGACATAGACTTGACCAATGCTGCCGCCGCCAGGCTAGATATTATTCATAACGGTACAGCACCAGTCACCATATATTCAAAAAATAAAATCAGTGCAAATGCCGCAAAAATCACTTTGCCGGAATGGTTTTCAGATAAATAATAAAAGAGCCCAATTCCTCATAACTGCATCACAAGCATAATACGAGCTATTGTGTAATGCTCCCCATTTGTCAATGGGTGCATTACATATTTTTCAATCATTATGATTTTGTTTATTTTACAAAAAAAAATGAAATTTACTCAATTTAATTGACATTTAAGTATTTTGAGATAATTTAAGATAACATAGAAGGTATATTAGCCTGAACCTGGAGGTTAGGGACATGGGAGATTTGACATTACCAGTCTTGCTGGTGGCGCTTGTCGTAGTCAGCATAATAACGTGTATAATTTTTTTAACTCTAATCATTCGATTAGGAAAGTTAATCTTTGAATTTGATAAATTCAGAGAAACAAGTGATGTCGAATTAAACAGCATTATTTGGCACGCAAAGAAATTTGATGGTTCATTTGCCGAGGTAATTGTTGAACTGCAACGTGCCAATAAGCTACTTTATGAAATTAGAATGGGCAAGCACGGTGTTTCGGATATTGTTGAAACAGAATTTTACACCGAAGACATTTTGCGCCATAATAAAATGGATATTAATAAAACGCCAACGAGTATCGTTTCGCCTACAGTCGCAAACAATGCAAATTCAGACAATGCCCCAGTAAATGAATATTTTTCTGCCGGGATGCACCAAACTAATAATAAATTATACGTTAGCAATCTAGACAATCCTGACATTGGGCAATCTGCACCGCATCAGGCAAAACATTCAATGTCAACCATTGCCGCAAAGTCACATATTGAGTCCGGCAGTAATGTGGTAATCCAGCCAGTAAAGCCTGAGCAGTGTCTTGAGCCTGCAACTGGCAGCTTAAGGCATCCAATTCAAGAACATGCTAAAATTCAAGTTAAAAACGATTTGCCTACCCCACTGAACAAAACAACACCGCCACTGCCTCCAGGCGTTATTGAAAAAGATAAAACTCCTGCTATGCCACCTCATCACACTCATCGTCCAGCAATGCCTATGCCTGCAAATACAGTTGATAAAACTGATCATCAGAGCGCTAAACAACCATTTCCACACAGTTCAGAAGAAGGTTTAAAAAAAACGGTGCAATTCACCCCGCAACCTCATCCGGCGTTATCAAAATCTTCTATTGACAATGCGCATATTTCGCTAAATTCATTAACCGCGCGACCAGAACTGGATCTAAAATCAGTACCAGTAGTTAAGCATGAACATATTAATATCAGCCTAAATCACACACCAGTTAATCCTGAAGATATATTAGGCAAAACCAAACACATTAACGATGACGAATAACCTAAATTTGATATAAAATACAAGTATGCACTGCATTTGGCGATGCCTGCCTGTATCATTTTAAATATTAATACTTTAGCTAAGATTTATATTTTAGCAAAGAAAAACAAAAAAAGGAATAAAAGGATGAAAACGTCATTAATCAGTTGTGCAGTTATGGTGACTTTATGTTTTGCTGCTGCACTTTGCCCAGCTCAGGATACTGTTGTTCCCGCTACTGACTCTAAAAATAACGCTACTAATACTGTACAGAATGAGCGTTGGGATGGAATGCTTGCAGGATTTTGGTTTAATGCGCCAACATCAATTGAAACAGCAAACGTTTCAGGACTTAAACTAGGTTTGCCAATTTCATCAGGTAAAGGCAAGGTAGTCGGTTTTGAATGGGGATTCTGCTGTACCACGGACAATGTCAATGGATTTCAATGGGCAATGCTGGCACCAAGCATATCCAATCAGTTATATGGCGTTCAAATGTCATTAGTAAATATCATTGAAAAAGATCTTGTTGGCGCGCAGATTGGCATAGTCAACGTTGGGAAAAAAAGTGGCTGGCAATTCGGCATAGTTAATCATGCAGATAACATTGATTTTCAGCTTGGTTTGGTTAACTTCAATAAAAATGGCAGATTTCCATTTATGGTTGGAGTAAACTGGAACAAGTAGCTTTTTTTAACACAATCAGATAACGTGATACTACTATCATTTCAAATTTAGCATCACGCAGAGTATCCATCAATCGCTGGTACCGGATGTCACAGAGGCTGCCTTGGAGATAATCCAGTTTCACGCGTACGGTTAAATATAAAAGTTCCTGAGATATTCTGACATTATTGGACAATGCTCAATAACACAGTATAGCTTGATGAAGTTGGGTTAGGGAATTACAAGGACACTGATGATCCGGTTTACTGCTGGGTAAATTTCAAATTAGGTATTTTACACCTGATATATTCCGAAGAGCGAGACTTAATCGTTCCATTTCTTCACGGCAAAAAAATTCTACGGTAACTTTATAAGTCAAATATTTGCGGTTAGATGAAAAATTGCCCGATTGTGCTTGATGAGTTACGCCGTGTTCAGATAGTATGCGATTAATGTCATCTAAAATATTTTCAGTATTAGCATCTGTAATAATTTTGTAGTGCCATTTTACTGGAAATATCAATTGCTGTAAATTTAGGTCTTGCATAGAAAATATTGGGATTTACCAAGTGAAGCCCATATTAAAATGGACGCGCAATTTCCTGTCATAATCTTCCTGATTGCAGACTACCGGATATGCCAAGTCAACTTTAACCGGAGCATTTAAATACGGTACTTTAATACGCAAACCGTAACCGGTACCAACATTCATATTACTCAATCCCATGCTGTAGGAACTACGCCCTACTCCGCCGGCATCAACAAAAATTGCACCGCGGATAAAACTCCAAATGGGGTGGGTCATTTCCGTAGTTAGCAGGAGCATAGTTTGTCCGCCGATGGGGGTGCCGTTGTTATCAACCGGTGAGACATCACGATAAGAGAAGCCACGCAGACTATCGCCACCACCCAGGAAGTATCTTTCGTATAGCGGTGCCATATCGTTACGGTCAAAACATGCGACTGTGCCAATTTTACCGCCAAGGTGGAAGATTAAAGCTTTTTCCAGCAGTGAGAAGTAATAGCTATTTTTACTTTCGAGCCGGTAGAAGTTGGTACTGGAGCCAATTACTTTAGGCGAAACTGCGCCAGTAGCGCTTGTTAAATAACCCGATGTGGGCTCAATAAGACTGTCGCGGGTATCACGATTCAACAATAAAGAAGGTTGACTTACCCATTCACGACCGCTCTGACTTCTCAATTCAGGTGAAGCGCTACTGGACATATCTGAGACATTGACTTGCTCAAATTTGTAACCTCCGGTAATACTTGTAAAATCATCAAATACTTTATGAGTTAGAGCAAACTTGCCACCTACACGGGTCTCATCCCAGTGTTCATATTCAACCTGATTTAAATAACCTGACATATCTAACCGCAACGGCATATCGAAGAGCCAAGGTTCAGAAAAGTCCACATTAACGCCTTGGCGTTCAAGACCGAATAACCCCTGTACACGGAAACGCTGACCACCGCCATAGAAATAATTCATTGGGTCAAGAATGTCAAAATTATTATTACCAACTTCAACCATACCGACCAGGCTATCCGTGTCCGAAAATCCGCCGCCAACTTTAACCTTAAAAGTTTCTTTTTCTTTAACATCAAACTGCACATTTTTTTTGCCAACATCATCTGTACCGACTGCGACTGCTTTTACGTCTTCAAAGTATCCCATTCCCATTAGTCTTGCCTTACTGGCTTTGATGCGGTTTTTATCAAGAGGGTCACCTGGTTGGATAGCTAATTCGCGCCGGATAACTTTATCTTTAGTGCGCATGTTACCAGTGATAATCACATCTTTTACGTTGTATTTTTTCCCTTCAGAAACGATGAAGTCCAAATCAACTATATGATTTTTGAATTCTGCGATGCGGTTGACCTTGCAGAACATATCCGCATATCCCATTGACTCGTAAAGATTAGTAATTGCTGTTTTTGAATCCTGTTCTAGTTTTAACTCAAAAATTTTGCCGGTTTCAACTTTTATCAAGCGCAGCAGTTGTTCTTTCGGGAAAAGCAGATTACCATTGACTGTAATTTTGCCTACTTTATATGGCTCACCTTCAAAAACCTTAAAATTAATATTCAAATATTCAGGGTCATCTTTATCCGGAGTTAAAGTAATCTTCTCAACTTTGAAATCTAAAAAACCTTTATCCCAGTATAATTCTCTAATTCTAGCCTTATCATTTTCTAGTTCATCCGGGTTAAATAATCCAAATTCAAGAAAACGACTTAGGTAAGAGTGACGGTTGGCAATAGCATTTTTCAATGTCCATGCTGTATAGACTGTAGCGCCTTCAAAAGTGACATCGTTAACTTTTTTGCGTAAATTTTCCTGAATTTCAAATACGACGTTAATATCATTGGTATTTACGGTTTTGATGACTGGAGTGATAGTTGCCTCATTATATCCTTTGCTTTTATAAAAATCGCGAAGTTTTTGAGTACTTTCACGTAATTTATTGTCATTTAGCGGCATATCAGAATTAACTGTAATTTCTTTACGCAGTTCTTCAGTATTAAACTTCTGATTACCCTTAATTTCGATGAACTTAACTCTAGGTTTAACGCTGACTTTAATGATTACTTCAACGGTTGCAGGAGATATTTTTTTGGTTTCAGAAACCACATCGGAGAAATATCCGGTTTCATAAAGCCGTTTGATGTCTGCATTAAGAATTTGCTCGTCATATTCAGAACCAACTTTTTGCTGAACGTTGAATAATAGCATTTTTTCCGGGAACTGGTAGCCGCCAATTTGAACGAAATCAAGTTTTTCAATTTTTGCGGCGTTAATTGCGGGCAGCAAAAACAGCCCAACAGAAATTATAACCAAAATTTTATTAAAAAACACTTTATTGCTCCGTATGTTAATCATCTGGCATTGCCTGGTCTATCTGACTCATCATAGCGCGCTTTACAACAAAATTCCAAACGGTCAGGATAAAACACCAAATCAACTAAACCAGTCCGACCGTTTCGGTTCTTTTCAACAATCAAAATAGCTTCACTGCCAGCTCTATTTGCTTCGCGGTTGTTTTCTTTGGTTTTATCGCGGTCACGGTGCAAAAATGTTACGATATCAGCATCCTGCTCAATTGAACCAGATTCACGCAAATGGCTCAATTTGGGATGAGCAGAAGCGGCACCGCTGGTCTTTTCGCTTTCGCGGTTCAATTGCGCCAAAACTAAAATTGGGATTTTTAATTCTTTAGCTAAACTTTTAATGCCGCTAGAAATAAGTGCCACCTCTTCCTGACGGTTATCGGTTTTTTTATTATCTGCCCGCATTAACTGGAGGTAATCAATCACAATCAATTCAATTTTGTTTTGACTTTTGAGCCTTCTCGCCTTAGCCCTCAATTCAGAGATAGTGAGAGCACCCGTCTCATCAAGAAAAATACTTGAATTCTGGAATGCACTTACTGCCGTGGTTAATTTATTAATATCAGTAGATTTAAACGAATTATCAAAAAAACAAGATTCGGAAATTTGTGCCTCAGTACACAATAAACGACGGGTTATCTGTTCAGTTGTCATCTCCAGACTAAAAAATGCTACTGAACGTTTATGTTCACCGCGCAATGCAACATTGCGAATAATATTCAATGCCAAAGCAGTTTTACCAATTGAAGGCCGCGCTGCCAAAACAAACATTTCACCCGGCTTAAATCCCACCACCAGTCTATCTAAATCAGACAAACCACTAGGGATGCCAGGACTAACCTTCTTATCAATTATTGCCTTTATATTGATAAAAGTATTTTCCACAACAGACTTCATTTCCACAATTTCACTTTTACTATTGTTCGCATGGATTTCGTAAATCTGTTTTTCTAAATCTTCAATTAACTCAATTGGTTTTAAATCTTTGTCGTAACATTTAGCAACTGTTTCGGAGCATGCAATAATCGTGCGGCGCAGCATTGCGTGTTCTCTGACAATTTTACACCAAGTTTCAATATTAGCTGTGGTGGCAATCGTATTGTAAAGGTCAAACAAGAAAATATCGCCGCCGATGTCATCAAATTTTTTTTGAAGTTTAAGCTGATGTCCTAAAGAGAGTATATCAATTTTGACATCATCATCGTAAAGTTTTAAAATCGTCCGGTACAAATCACGATGCACCGGAGAATAAAAAACATCTTCAATTCCGGAATCTTCATCAAATTTATTTTTTTTGATTTTTTTGGTTTTCTTGCCGCCAAAAATTTCGATGGAAATTCCAACGCAGAATTTTGGATCACGAAGCATTGCCGCCAGCACAGCGCGCTCAGTCTCAAGACTGTGCGGCTGTGGACGGTCTTCGCTCAACAAAGCAGTCTGCTTCGTTCTATTAGATTTGCTGTCTTGGTTCTCTGCCATTGCAATTAAACACGCACGATCCAGACTTTTGCCTTGACCGAGACGTCGTGATGAAGTTTAATTTCCACTTCAAATTTGCCCAGCTGTTTGATAGGCTCTTCGAGCCGGACACGCTGATGGTCAATGATGACACCCTTTGCAGCAAATTGTTCTGCAATATTGCGACCTGTTACAGAACCGAAGAGGCGATTATCGTCAGATGCCTGCATTGCAATTGAAATTTCAACTGCGGCAATGCTTTCTGCCAATTTTTTAGCCGCTTCAAATTCTTGACGGCGGTGTTCTTCAATTTTTTCTTTTCTTGCGTTGAGCACTTTGAGAATGCTCGGGGTTGACTTTGATGCCAAACCGCGCGGCAACAAGAAATTTCTGGCATAGCCTGGGGCGACATTAACTTCATCGCCGGCCAAACCGAGATTTTCAACGTCTTCGAGTAAAATCAATTTTACCAAAGCCATAACTAAACTCCTTACTCAAAAATTGATTATAATGTCAAACTGATGATTCTAGCGCGTTTGATCGCGGTGCAAAGCATCTTCTGATGATCGAGACAGGTACCGGTAATTCTACGGGAGAGAATTTTGCCTTTTTCAGTCTGAAACTTTTTCAGAGTTTCAGCATCTTTGAAGTCAATGTAATTAGCTCCTGCTTCACAAAAACGACAGGTTTTGGGTTTGTTAACCCTTCTTCTGCGTCGCATGTTATTGTTTTTTCTTTCCATAGCCTTGTTCCTTTGTGTTATTGCTATATTTCACTAGTTGTTATGTTAAAATTAATCAGATTAAAACGGAATATCATCGTCAGCTGCATCGCCAACATTGAAACTATTGTCCGGCATCGGTGGAACATTGCTGCGCTCTGCCGGCATCGGCGGTTGCTGACGCGGCGGCTGACGCTGAGGCTGATTTCGCGGCACATTCTGAGCTTGACGCGGCGGATTAAAATTTCCAGGTTGCTGATATGTCGGTGCCTGCTGATATGCAGGAGCCGACTGATGAGAAGTGCCTGCCTCATAACCATCAGCAGACTGCTCATAAGATTCCTCATGGGCAGCACCTTTATCGGAACGGTTAAGAAACTGCACTCTTTCAGCGACCACACGCAGACGCGAGCGGTTTGACCCTGTTTCGCGGTCTTTCCACTGGTCAAGCTGCAAACGCCCCTCGATAAATACTGGTGCGCCTTTTTCAAGGTATTTGCCGGATGTTTCCGCAATTTTACCCCAAACCACAATATCGACGAAACAGACGTCTTCTTTGACAGTATCCTGCTGATTACCAGTTGTGAACTTGCGACTTACCGCAATCCCAAACTCGCACACAGCCATACCGCTTGGCAAATAACGCAAATCCGGCATACGAGTTAAATTTCCCATTAGAAATACTTTATTCAAAGAAGGCATAGTTGTTTCTCCATGCAAGAAGTTGGGTTACTCGATTTGAGCGCTCTTTACAATATCCGGGCGGTCATAAGTAATGATCATGTTACGAACGATCCGTTCATCAAGTCGGTATTTGTCTTTAATTTCCAGAATTTTTTCTGGAGAACTGGTGAAGACGAAATCCCAATAGATTCCAGTTTTTCTTTTGTTAATTTCTACGGCAAACTGATGACGTCCAATAGAGACTGCTTCTTCCATTTTGCCACCGAATTCTCCGATTAAGGTAGAAAGTTCCTTGCTAAACGCATTTCCTTCATCATCAACCTTACGGACGTCCAGAATAAAAATTGCTTCGTATTTTTTCAAAACCAAATCCTCCATGGTTTTTGGATTAGTGCCGGTCAATTTCCGGCGGGTTCATTATTTTTATCGCCATTGGCGACATCAAAACTATTATAACTATTCATTGCGGCATCAAGTCCACGGCTTAACGCCAACAATAACGCTTCAGCAACGGTTGAAAGTACTTTATCAAATACAGTTTTTTCGCATTCTGTAAACTTTGACAGCACGTGTTCAACTTGTTGTCCTGCATTCGCCTGACTAATGCCGATTCTTAATCTGGCGAAATTATTTGAATTGAGACTGCTGATTACTGACTCAACGCCATTATGTCCGCCACTGCCGCCATTGCGGCGCATGCGAATTCTTCCCAATGGCAAATCCACATCATCGTAAACCAGCATCACCGATTCAGGTGTCAAATCGTACTTAGCAGCAAACATGGCAACGGCCTTGCCGCTTAAGTTCATAAAAGTCATTGGCTTCAGCAAAACTAAGTTACGTCCCTTAAATCTGCCGCACCAAACTACTGCATTAGCTCCTTCTGTTTTTTCAAACTTACCCGGCAACTTGGTTATAAACATGTCAATCGCATCGAATCCGGCATTATGTCTGGTGTGCTTATACTCTTCGCCAGGATTTCCCAGCCCAACCACCAACTGTATCTGCACCGAATCATCTGCCATTTTACAAGCTCCGACCAAGACTGTCAGCCGTGAAAATTATTTCTTTTCTGTTGTTTCTTCAGTTTCAGCAGTCACAGCAACTGTTTCAGCTGCCGGTCTCATAATGTGGAAAACAACTGCATCCTGAGAAGTAACTGCGGTTACGCCTTCCGGCATAATCAAATCCTTGACATGCAAACTTTGTTCCAGATCCAAATCTTTGATATTGACACTGATTACTTCCGGCAAAGCAGACGGGGTACACGCCACATCAATAGCATACAGCGGCTGTTCCAAAATGCCGCCATGCGTAACACCAATAGGTTCGCCTATGAGAGCATGTACTGGAACTGTAGAGTGAATTTTCTCGTCCATTTTTACGGCTTGAAAATCCAAGTGCAGATACACTTTTTTCATATGGTCAACTTGAACTTCCTTAATCAGACACATAGTTTTGACATTGCCAGAAATAAGTGTAATCAAGTTGATTTCATTACCGCTAATAGCCATCCACTCGCCGTTATCTACGGTAATAGCGACACAAGGTTTGCCGTGTTCATAGACATTGGCCGGAATTGCTCCCGCCTTTCTAAGACGACCCGATGCGCATTTGCCGAAGTCACTTCTTGGCTTGACGTTTAACTCATACTTTTTGCTCATTTTATTCCTTTTCTTTTAAGGTTTTGTTCGATTTATCATTTCAATGAATTAATGTATTTAAAATAAAGATGAAACTGATTTTCCCTCGTGGATACGCCGGATTGCTTCGCCGAGTAACGGTGCCACACTTAGCACATGCAGTTTTCCGCCAAGGTTATCCTCGACAGGAATACCGTCAGTACAAATCATCTCTTCAATGGCATCACATTCGGTAACGCGTTTTTTGCCGGCATCATTCAACTGGCAATGAGAAACTGCGGCATAAATTTTCCCGGCACCCTCTCTCTTTAAAATTTCGGCAGCGGCACAAATAGTACCGGCGGTAGAAGTTAAATCGTCAGTAATGACACAGGTTTTTCCTTTGACATCGCCGACAAGATGCGATAGTGCAACGGAATTAGCATTCAAACGTCGTTTTGCCACTATGGCTAAACCGGCATTTAGCATATTTGAATAAGCCATAGCCATTTTTACACTGCCAGAATCGGGGGAAACAACAACGGCGTCGTCTCCCAATTTTTTCCTCAAATATGGTACCATAACTGGACGGGCATAGAGATGGTCTACCGGAATGTCAAAAAATCCTTGAATTTGCTGTGAATGCAGATCCATCGCAATAATCCGGCTAGCGCCGGCGACAGTGAGTAAATTAGCCACCAGCTTTGCAGTAATTGGAACACGGGGTTTGTCTTTCCGGTCCTGACGGGCATAACCGTAGAACGGCAGAACTGCTGTCACACGCTCTGCAGATGCACGTTTAGCGGCATCAAGCATAATCAGCAATTCCATTAAATGTTCGTTTGGTGGAGATGATGTTGGTTGAATAATAAAAACATCGGCACGCCGCACATTTTCTTCAAACTGGACAAAAATCTCTCCATCAGGGAAACGGGTTAAATTGACTTTGCCCAACGGTTTGCCTAGATATTCCGCAATTTCCCTAGACAGTTTTGGGTTTGCAGATCCTGAATAGATACAAATATTACTTTCTGGCATCAGCGTTATCCTTTTTTCCAGATTTATGTTGCCTGTAAGTCATCATTTCCTTCCCGGAAATTGCCAACAGGCATCCAGAAAACGGATGCTGAGTTGATAACCTTGCGGGTATGCCTGGAACTTTTCAGACATAAATCCATCATGGATTAAGGCTAAAAGTAATTATAAAATTACTGTTATTAGTTGCAAAATTACTAAAGAAAAGCAACTTAACATCTTTTAATTTACACCTGTCATTATAAATTTACAAGCAGAATTTTGTATTACTCTTTAAAAAAGTATATATTAATTAAAACTGATAATATTGTGATTATTTTCTTGAAAAAAAAAATAATTGAGGGAAAGTATATAGACTGTTGTTTTTTATTATTACTGGATGTTCTGAATTAATTAATGGGATTTTTATGCGAAATATATATCTGGCGATTATTGCGGCATTTTTAATGCTCTATATTTTGCCTTTAGGGTTTCGACCTTTACTGACTCCCGATGAAACAAGATATGCAGAAATTGGACGTGAACTGGTAGCTCACCAGGACTGGGTCGTACCCAAACTCAACAATTTACGCTATTTTGAAAAACCAATTATGGGACATTGGCTGAATGCCATATCCATGATGCTGTTTGGTGAAAATAATTTTGCCGTGAGATTTTCCTCTGCTATGCTTACCGGGATTACGGCATTAGCGATGCTCGCATTTCTTCACCGTTATCTTGGCGCTCGTCAGGCAGTATTGGGGACGGTTATGTTTATCTCATCAGCATTGGTGTATGCTGTTGGAACATTTGCTGTTCTCGACTCAATTTTAACCTGCTTTTTGACTTTGGCGATGCTATGTTTTTTTGTCGCCTACCAGGAAGATAAATTTACGCTGCAAAAAATTGTTTATCTGTCCTTGTTTGGAGTTTTCTGCGGTTTGGCCTTCCTTACCAAAGGTTTTCTTGCTGTAGTCATCCCGGCCATTGCCATTGCACCATTTCTCTTTTGGGAAAAACGCTTCAAATCAGCGGTTTGCTTGTCATGGTTGCCGTTAATAACACTAGTGCTCACAGTTTTGCCATGGACATTGATTGTACATTTTCGTGATGGTGATTTCTGGAACTATTTCTTTTGGGTTGAGCATGTCCAGCGATTTATGGAGAAGAAGGAATCGCAACATCCTGAACCATTCTGGTTTTTCATTCCAGTGATTATTGTCGGCATTTTTCCTTGGATAATGTTTTTACCTACAATTATCGATGGTTACCGTGGTAAAATGAAAGAAGCATTTAATCAACCGCTGTTACGTTACTCCGCTTGTTGGTTTATTCTTCCATTTTTATTTTTTTCTGCATCCAGCGGTAAACTTGCAACCTACATTTTACCATGCATGCCGCCATTAGCAATTCTGTTAAGTTTTGGCTTATATTCTGCGGTTGAAAATGGCCGAAGCGGCAAAATAAATCTTTCGCTAAAAATTCTTGCGGTACTGCTTGGAGTTTCAGCAATCGGTTTAATGTTGCTGCAAACATTATCGCTAACAAGCACAATTGAGTTTACTCTTTTCGGCCGTGATGAAATTTTCAAATGGCTGCTGATTATTTCTGCTGTTGTGATATGGCTTTGCCTGATATTCAAGGCGATTAAGGCCGATTCCCAATGGAGAAAAATTATTTTTTTCACTGTTGGGATGCTGGCAGCATACTGGGCATATAATTTAGCGATTCCCAATTTAGTATTGAACGTCAAATCACCGGAAAAAATGCTCCGAGCTAATCAATGGCGTGTAACTCCGGAGACAATAATTGTATCGTACAAAAATTTGCTTAGTTCAATCTGCTGGTACTACAAACGCGACAATCTCTATGTTTACGGCAAAGGCGGAGAACTTAGCTATGGACTTAGCAAACCCGAAGCAGCAGGACGTTTTTTGAACAATGAAGATTTAATTAAACTTATACAACAGCCCAACCGGGGAAAAATTCTGGTAATTGTTGATTCACCGAGGCTTTGGAAAGATTTGCCCCCTGGGAAAAACAGTTCAATTATTAACAAAACGCTATTTACGGAATACTGATTATCAGCAAAATATGAAACTACTTATTCTGTCACTAATATCTATATTTGCATTAATTTATCTTCTGCCGTTGGGTGGCAAGCCAATGATTGCACCGGATGAGTTTCGATATGCCGAAATTCCGCGAGAAATGATCCAAACTGGCGATTGGGTTACACCGCGATTAATTGGCGTTAGATATTTTGAAAAACCTGTAATGGGATATTGGTTAAATGCGGCTGCGATACTATTGTTTGGCGAAAATGCGTTTGCTGTACGTTTTGCCTCAGCACTGGCAACAGGAATCAGCGCAGCGCTAATTTTCTTTCTATCCTGGCGCACGACAAGACAGCTTTTTTTTGCATGGCTGACAACCGCAATTTTTCTGACATCTGGTCTAGTTTACGGAATTGGAACTTTTGCAGTTTTGGACAGCCCTACGACACTATTTGTTACAGGAACGCTAGTTTTCTTTTTTATAGCCACGCAGGAATTGCGGTTTAACCGTCAGCAAATGCTATTTTTAATGCTCAGTGGTGCCTGCTGCGGAATGGCATTTCTCACCAAAGGATTCCTAGCCTTCGCAGTCCCGGCGGTAACTATAATTCCGTTTTTGCTCTGGGAAAAACGCTGGCGCGATATATTTATACTGCCATGGATACCGCTTTTAGCTATTATTGTAATTGCTGCGCCCTGGGTGTTAATGATTCATCAACGTGAACCTGACTTTTGGCGCTATTTTTTTTGGGTTGAACATGTTCAACGTTTTTTTGAAAAACGCGGGACACAACATCCAGAACCGTTTTGGTTCTTTGTTCCGGTTATATTGGGCGGGTTGTTGCCATGGGTGTTATTACTGCCTTGCGCATTAAAAGGCTTGACTGTGAAACACCGTGTTGCTCTTCCTGACTCATTTATCAAATTTATTATTTGCTGGTTCATATTTCCTACGCTGTTTTTCTCTGCATGCAGCGGAAAATTGGCAACATATGCTTTGCCGCTTTTTCCGCCGTTAGCACTGTTGACAGGATGGGGTTTGCTTGGTTACTGCAAAAACGCCGGCACTTCTCTACTGGACACGTCCTGCAAAATATTAGCTTGGGCACTACTGATAAGCGCGGCAGGTTTTATTCTTTACCAATTGCTGGCAAATCGTGGCATCTTTCCTGAGTTGTACTCATGCGAGGAAGTATTTAAATGGATAATCGCGGTCGCTGCAGTAATTATTTGGGCTGCCGGATTGTTATTTGTGGTTAGAGTTAAAAAAGTGTATTATAAAACAGCGATTTTCGCGATTGCGCCGTTAGCAGTTTTTTTTGTGGCTAATTACGTTATTCCAGATCGAGTCTTGAGCAACAAAGCACAAGGGATCTATTTCAAAAAGTGGCGCCAATATATATCGCCGGGAACAGTTATCGTTGCACATCCCAATGTAATGCATGCTGCCGCATGGGAATTTCACCGTAATGATTTATTGTTTGCCGATCATGGTGGTGAGCTTGAGTATGGTCTAAATTATCAGGATCAGAAGTCGAGAATTATTTCAAAAGATGAATTTGGCAAGATGGTTAAGAAAGCAAAACCGGGCAGCTTAGTTCATATTATACGCGGTGATTTTCGTGATTCCGGACAAAAAGCTGATTTTGAAATTTATGATCACGAGATGATGTTCGCAAAGTTTTAGTACTAATTTATAAGGTATTGTATTGTGAAAAGAAAAAGTTTGCTGCTGCGACAATTTATCAAAAAGCCAGGTACGGTTGGAACTCTTTGTTCAAGTTCACCGGCACTGGCCAAGGTAATGGTTGAAAACATTGATATTGCCTCAGCACACTATATTGCTGAACTTGGTCCAGGCACCGGAGCAATAACTTCCAGCATTTTAAAAAATATTACGACTGATTCAAAATTTTTCGCAATCGAACTTGACCAGACAATTTACGAAGAATTCAGAAAACATCATCCAAATATAACAATTTACCATGACAGCGCTGAAAATTTAACCAGTATCATCAATAAAGAGAAACTTCCGCATCTTGATATAGTTATTTCAGGACTGCCATGGTCAGTATTCTCCGAAAAAACCCAAAATAAGATTATTAATGAAGTAATCTCAGCATTAAATGATGGTGGTTATTTCACTACGTTTGCATATATTCAAGGCATATTTTTACCTTCTGCACGACGATTTAAAAAGTTGCTTCAAAACAATTTTTCCTCAGTAGAAATATCCAAGATTGTTTGGAATAATTTTCCGCCTGCATTTGTTTACCGTTGCCGCAAATAAACTGCTAGCGTTTTTCAAACCTGCAGCTGATAGCACCTGTAAATGTCAATACTTCCTAAAACCGATTTTAATTTTGGTAAAGTTGTTTTTCACATTCAACCACAGTAATTAATCCATAATTTCTTAAAAAATGATGCCAAGCTAAGTGGTGATAATACCGCGTAGTTGCGATGTAAAATCGATATCATGGGTCGAAATATGCTCAAAGACGGAATTCATAATCTTTGTCAGCTTTAAGATTGCGATTCTGTATTAAATGAATTATATTAAGATCACAATAGTTTCAACAGTAAAATTGACATTTGCAATTTGGCTAAAAACTTTTTATAATAGTGACCAGATGACTCAAGCCAGTAGTGACATATATACAATTTTCTGGCACTGTCATAGTGGTAATTTAATGATTAATTATAATTCACAGGAAGGTCGATAATAATGAGAATGAGTAAATTAGTTGGGCGCCGCATCAAGGAAGAACCTAAAGATGCAAAAACAGCAAGCCATAAATTTTTAATCCGCGGTGGATATATTCGCCCTGTCTCTACAGGGATATACTCATTATTGCCTATTGCTAAACGCATAACCAGCAAGATAGAGCGTATTATCCGCGAGGAGATGAATGCGATAAATGGACAAGAGGTATTGATGCCGGTAGTCTTGCCGGCCGAACTGTGGGAGGAATCTGGCCGCTATAAAACGGTTGGAAATGAATTATTGCGTTTCAAAGACCGCAACGGCAAAGCGATGCTGTTAGCAATGACGCACGAAGAAGCAGTAGTTCACATGGCACGTACAGAAATAACCAGTTATAAACAATTGCCGGCGATGCTCTATCAAATCCAAACGAAATATCGCGATGAAGCACGAGCCCGCGGCGGTCTTATCAGAGTGCGTGAATTCACAATGAAGGATGCTTATTCTTTCCACTGCACACAAAATTGTCTTGAAGAATATTACAATAAAGCACACGACGCCTACACGCATATTTTTAAGCGGGTTGGGCTGAAGAATGTTTTATCTATTGAATCCAATTCCGGCATGATGGGCGGAAAAGTATCGCACGAATTTATGGCTATTTCCGAATTTGGCGAAGATACAATTTTTGTTTCACCTGATGGCAGTTATCGTGCTAACCGTGAAATTGCCACTGCAGCATGGCAATTCGCCAAGTCAGAATCATTAATGCTGGAAAAAGTTCACACTCCAGAATGTAAAAGCATTGAGGACGTGGCAGGATTTCTACAATTAAAACCTGAAAATACCGGCAAAGCAGTTTTCTATGAAAATCCTAATGGTGGGGTAATTTTTGCAATGATCCGTGGTGATTTTGAAGTTAATGAGACCAAATTACAAAATATATTAAAAATTTCTGAGTTGAAATTTGCGAATGACGAAGCAATTCGCGCTGCCGGTTGTGAACCTGGTTATGCATCTCCGTTAGCCATTGACACCAAAAAGGTTTTAATTGTGGTTGACCGCTCCATCGCAGAATCATCGAATCTTGTAGTTGGGGCTAATGAACCGCATTTTCACTACAAAAACTTTAATTTTGACCGGGATATATCTGGTCTACCCGGCATCATCACCGCAGATATAGCCACAGTCCGCGAAGGCGACCCTTGCCCGCTGACTGGAAATCCGCTTCGTCTTGAACGCGGCATCGAAGTAGGAAATATTTTTCAATTGGGCACGAAATATTCAGTTGCGATGAATTGCTGTTATCTGGATAAAAATGGAAAAACTCAGCCGATGATTATGGGATGCTACGGTATTGGCGTCGGCAGAACGATGGCGTCAGTAATCGAGCAGTCTTATGACCAATGGGGTCCAATTTGGCCAATTACTATTGCTCCTTATCAAGTGCATATATGTTCATTGAATCCTAGTGTTGACAACGTTGAAATGACTGCTGACAAGCTTTATGCGGAATTACAGGCGGACAATCTGGAAGTACTGTATGACGACAGAGGTGAAAAAGCAGGATTTATGTTCAGTGATGCTGACCTGTTGGGAATACCGTTTCGATTAATTATTTCGCCCAAAACGCTAGCAGAAGGCAAGGTTGAATTAAAGCGGCGTGGTGAAAAAGATGCAGAATTGGTAGAAATTGCTGAGGTTGCTGCAAAAATGAAGCAACTGGTTGCTGATGAATTCGAAAAATACAACGTATAATACTATGAGGTGAATTATGTGGGACTATAACGAAAAAGTCATGAAGCATTTTCTAGAACCGCAAAACGTTGGCGAAGTAGCCAAGGCTGATGCTGTTGGAGAAGTTGGCAATATTACTTGCGGCGATGCACTTAGACTAACGCTTAAAATCGGTGAAGACGGCAAAATCACCGAAGCTATGTTCAAAACATTCGGCTGTGCCAGCGCTATTGCCTCATCATCAGTGTTGACAGAAATTGTCAAAGGTATGACTCTAGAAGAAGCCGCCAAGGTTACCAATCAGGATATCGTTGATGTACTTGGCGAACTGCCGGAAGAGAAAATGCACTGTTCAGTTATGGGAATGGAAGCACTTCAAGCAGCCATTGCAAATTATCGCGGCATAGTTAATCCAACCAACAATGATGTTGACCATGAAGGTCGCATCGTTTGCAAATGCTTTGGAATTACTGACACTAAAATCAGAAAAATAGTAAAGGAAAATAACCTGCATTCCACAACCGATGTTACAAATTACTGCAAGGCAGGCGGAGCATGCGGTACATGCCTTGATGATATTCAGGAAATTATCGAAGGAATTTGGAAAAATCAACTTTCAGCAGCAAATGATAAATCTGTGTCGAGCTTCTTAACTCTGCCAATTGTTAAGAAAGTAATCAAGGTACAAGAAGTGATTGACAAGGAAATAAAGCCGATGCTTGAAAGTGACGGCGGCAGTATTGAATTAGTAGATATTCACGATAACATAATTCAAGTTAGGCTCAAGGGGCGCTGCGCGGTATGCCCAACTGCACAAGTAACACTAAAGCATACTGTTGAAGGAAAATTACGTGAATTCATTTCTCCTGATCTGCACGTTGAGAGCATATAAATATAACAGGAAGCGTAAACATGTGATAAACTTTTAGCAGTTACCGCTAAAATTTATTGCTCTGCACTCATACGCTATCGATAAAATCCAGATATTTAAAAAGGGGATTTATGCGCGCGTTCTCATTATTGGTAAAACCAAATTCATTTGATTGTAATCTACGCTGTAAATATTGTTTTTACCTTAAAAAAGAAACTTTGTTCGGCAGTGGGGCACACCGCATGCCTTATGTTGTGCTGGAACAAACAATATCATCTTTTATGAGTCTTGATATGCCATGTTACAACTTTGGCTGGCAAGGCGGAGAACCAACGCTGATGGGGCTCGATTTCTATAAGAAAGCAGTTGCGTTGATGCAGCGATTTGGTGCCGGCAGCAAACAGGTAGCAAACGGATTTCAGACTAACGGCATTTTACTTGATGATGCATGGTGCAGTTTTTTGCGTCAGTATAATTTTTTAGTTGGCGTCAGTATTGATGGTCCTGAAAATATTCATAACGCAAACAGAGTGTATCTTACCGGTGCTGGCAGCCATCATGACGTTATGCGCGGCCTGACCGCATTAAGGCGCAACGATGTCGAATATAATGTTTTAACATTGGTAAGTTCATCCAATGAATCACAACCGTTAGATATTTATCATTATTTACGCGATGATCTTAATATCAAATTCCATCAATATATTGAATGTGTTGAGTTTGGCAATGACGGGAAAATTATGCCTTTCAGCGTATCGCCAGAAAAATGGGGTGAATTCCTTTGCAAAATATTTGATGAATGGTACCAGCATGATACACAGCTAATTTCAATTCGGCTTTTTGATTCAATTATTGCCCGAATAATTGATGGAACTACTAACGTTTGCAGCTTGGCAGAAAACTGCTGCCAATATTTTGTCATTGAACATGATGGTTCTATTTTTCCTTGTGATTTTTTTGTTCAGCCCGAATGGTGTCTTGGCAAAGTTGACACCGTCAATTGGAAAAAGTTACAGGAAATTCCTCTTTATCAAAAATTTGGTAAACAAAAAAGCATTGTGTCAGAGCAGTGCTCAACCTGCTGTTATTATAGGTTATGCGCAGGATGTTGTCAAAAAAACCGGTTTGGGTGTGGCGATAAATCTAGTGAACTCAGTATATTATGTGCTGGATGGAAATTATTCTACGAACACACTCTTGTCCGTTTCAAAGAATTGGCACAATTAATTATACGTGAACGCAATCCTTACAAATATAATTTGCCATTATTTGATTTAACAAATCCAAACACACAGAGCAAAAATTCTCTATGTCATTGCGGCAGCGGCAACAAATTTAAAAAATGCTGCGGGGCTCATTGTATTTAAGCACTTATTTTAAGTTAAGTCGCCTCCATTACCGGCTAATTACTTGATTTTTAAATTGTACAATATAGATTGTTACATATATTTGGTTAATATTTCTAAAATTCGGATAATGTAATGGAAGAATTATCTCAAAAAAGCATTCAGCGGTTAGTAGTTATTTACTTAATCGCACTTACGCTTATAGCCTTGACGATGTTGTCGTCAACAATGCTGATGAAATACGCCATCAACAATACTACTGGTGATGCACGTATCATTAATTTGTCCGGTCGGCAACGGATGTTAAGCCAGCGTATGACAAAGTGCGCACTGGCAATGTCTAATACGAAATCCGAAACAGAGTGGAAAAGATACGGGGCGGAACTATCAACTTCTTTGGCTGCATGGGAAACTGCTCACCGAGGTTTGCAGTTCGGCGATAATAGTCTAAAGTTACCAGCGCGTGAAAATAGCACAGAGATTAATCAGCTTTTTGCAAAAATCAATAAAACATATAGCGCTATGGTTGAAGCACTTCATCAACTGACCGCACTAACAGATGGCAACGCCAGACCAAATCCGGCAGCGGCAAAACCATTAGCCATAATTATTAGCGATAATGAAACCGAGTTCCTTCGACTGATGGACTCAATTACTTTTCAATTTGACGCCGAATCAGAAAAACGCGTTAACTACTTATCAAAGATGGAAAACTTTATTCTGGCGCTCGGATTGATTGTCTTGACTTTAGAATTTTTCTTTGTTTTCAAGCCATCCTTAACTCATCTTTCACGAATGGTTAAATTGCTGAGGCAAAAAAAAGATGAATTGGAAGCCAGTAATAAATCTTTGATAATATCTGAATCTAATGCGCGCAAATTGGCAATAGAAGCTCAGGCTGCAGATATTGCCAAGAGTCAGTTTCTCGCTAATATGAGCCATGAAATCAGAACACCTATGAATGGCATTATAGGATTCGCTGAAATGCTGAAAACGCCTCAGCTTACCTTCAGCGAACAGCAGAAATATATCAATATAATCGAATCAAGCGGCGCGCGTATGCTCAATACAATCAATGACATCATCAATGTTTCCAAAATTGAATCGGGGCAGATGGACGTCGTAATATGTCAGACGAATGTCAACGAGCAACTTGAATACATTTACACTTTTTTTAAACCTGAAGCAGCAAAACGCGGACTTACGTTCGTCTGCAATCCAGGACTTCCCACTGCCGAAGCAAAGATTAGCACTGACCGGGAAAAGCTTTATGCAATATTAACCAATCTTGTTAAAAATGCTCTTAAATTTACAGAGAAAGGGTCAATCGAGTTTGGTTATAAAAAAATTGATGAAATGCTGCATTTTTTTGTCAGAGATACTGGAATTGGAGTTCCAAAAGATTTTCAAGATGCCGTTTTTGAACGTTTTGTCCGTGCCCATGGTGGCGGCGAAGATGTCTATCAGGGCTCTGGCTTGGGATTATCAATTGTCAAAGCATATGTGGAAGTACTTGGAGGCAAAATTTGGATGGAAAGTGAACCCGGTGCTGGTTCAACGTTTTATTTTACACTACCATATATGCTAAATGATTCCGTTTTTGTTCCGACTGAGGAGATATCACTGAATAATTTCAAAGATATCAAACTGAAAAAAATAAAAATTTTAATTGTAGAAGACGATAAACATTCTGCCATGCTCATCTCATTGATGACACAAAATTTTGCCAAACAAATAATTACGACGTCATCAGGCGCGGAAGCCGTTGAATTGAGCCGCAGCAACCCTGATATAGATTTAATCATAATTGACATTGGGTTGCCTAAACTAAACGGCTATGAGGCGACAAGACAAATTCGACAATTTAATTCTGATGTAATGATTATAGCTCAAACTGCTTATGCGCTAAGCGGTGACCAAGAAAAAGCACTTGCCGCTGGCTGTAATGATTATATTACAAAACCTATCAAGCTATCGTCATTACTAAAAATACTGACCTTAAAATTTGCAATTCCAACTGATACACAAAAAGATGACGGGAGAAATACTCAATAATGAATGTCGTATTATTTGCTCCGGAAATTCCACAAAACACGGGTAATATTGGTAGATTGTGCGTTTCAACTGGCTCAATACTCCACCTAATTAAACCGTTTGGGTTCTCTCTTGAAGACAAATATCTTAAGCGTGCCGGAATGGATTACTGGAAACACGTTGAATATATTATCTATGAAAACTGGGCAGAATTCTCCGATAAAAATTCAAATGCAGAACTTTATTTTTTTTCGACCAAAGGGAAGCGGACATTATGGGAGTGTCCATACAATAACAATGCTTTTTTTATATTTGGCAATGAAGGCTCTGGACTGCCGCCGTCATTTCATGACATTTACCGTGATAAAATGTACACTATCCCAATGACTGGACAATATTTCCGCAGTCTTAATTTGGCGAATTCAGTTGCAGTTGTGCTTTATGAAGGAGTTCGCCGAACACTTCAATAATTTATGCTATGTACTGCCTTGAAAGTTAAGTGGCAATGATTATGAATGGTAAAATCAATGCCGATGATATTTTAGGTAGTTAACTTGATATTTATTCAAAAATACGCTAACTTACAAACTACGAATAAAAATTATGCCAACGCATATACAAAATGATGAAGGTTAATGAATATGTTTAAAGGAATAATCTCTGGACAAGGTGGAACTAGTCTGACAATAGATGATGGGCAACTAACGGCGATGATCAAGCAAGTAGTCAACAGCAAGGGCGAGAAACTGCAGCGCGTGTTATTACTGCCACCTGATATGACTAGGGCGAATTCCTATGCCGGACCAATTACCGCGATGATTTATTTAATGCTCGCGGGTAAATGTACCGTAGATATAATGCCGGCATTAGGCACACATTCAGCCATGCCGGAACATGAATTGCGCCAGATGTTCGGTCACGAAATTCCACTGTCATGCTTTAAGATTCACGACTGGCGTAATGACATAGTTAAGCGTGGTACAGTTTCAAGCGACTTATTGCGCGAGTGGTCAGGCGGTAAAGTTGATTATGAAGTAAATGTTGAAGTCAACAAATTGTTATTTTCTGGTTATGATCAAATTATTTCTATAGGTCAGGTTGTCCCTCATGAAGTTGTTGGTATGGCCAATTATACAAAAAACATTATGGTAGGCGTGGGCGGTGCAGACACCATAAATAAATCGCATTTTCTCGGTGCAGTGTATAATATGGAAAAAATTATGGGTCGTGCCGACACGCCGGTGCGGAAACTCTTCAATTACGGCGTCAATAGTTTTTTAAATGAATTACCGATAACATATATGCTGACAGTGATGGCACGCGATGCAAATACCAGCAAAATGGTGATGCGTGGTTTCTACTGCAGTGATGATGATTCTGCATTTCTCGCTGCCAGCGAATTGAGTCAGAAAGTTAACCTGCAGTTGCTGGATAAACCATTAAAAAAAGTAATAGTTTACCTTGACCCGGAAGAATTCAAAAGTACTTGGCTTGGGAACAAATCAATTTACCGCACGAGAATGGCTATAGCCGATAATGGCGAGCTAATCGTCCTGGCACCTGCCCTAAAAGAATTTGGTGAAGACAAAGAAATAGACAGATTAATCCGAAAATATGGTTATCGTGGTACTAATGCAACCTTAAATGCAGTCAAGGTAAACGAAGAATTGAGGAACAATTTGAGTGCTGCAGCACATTTAATTCATGGGTCATCTGAAGGTCGGTTTAAAATCACATATTGTCCAGGTGCCAAAGTCTCATGCGCTGAAATAGAGTCAGCAGGTTTTGAATATGGCGAACTGGATAAGGTGATGCATCAATACAAGTTTGAGCAATTAAAAGATGGGTATAATATCATTAATGGAGAAGAAGTTTTTTATATCAGCAATCCGGCACTTGGACTATGGGCGCTGAAGGGAAATTTTCCACACTAAGCTTTAGCACTAAATTGCATGAGGTTTTAAATGTATAAAAAAATAAAGTTATTTTTTGCCGAAGATATTTGGCGGAAAGACATTTCTAATTTAAGCAATTCTGAATTTTATATTTTCAGAACAATTAAGATAATTATTCTGTCGATTAAAGGATTTGCTGATGACCATTGCCAACTACGCGCTTCAGCACTGACTTTTTATTCAGTGTTTTCGATTGTACCAGTTGCTGCAATGATATTTGGCATAGCCAAAGGTTTCGGTGTCGACCAGTCACTAAAAACTCAATTATTTGAACGATTCGCTGAACATCAGGCAGTATTAGAAAAAGTTTTTGTTTTTGCTGAAACGACATTGCGTGACACACGCAGCGGTATGGTTGCCGGCGTGGGGATAGTGATTTTGTTTTGGACTGTGATTAAGCTTATCGGCAACATTGAGAACTCCTTTAATTATATTTGGGGTGTTAAGGCTGACCGTACATTTTTCCGTAAATTTAGTGACTATATGTCACTGGTGGTGATTTGCCCAATACTTATTATAATGGCAGGCAGTGCAACGGTATTAATCAGCGCACAGCTTAACCGGGTGGTAGATAATGTTATCATTTTAAAAGCATTTGGTAGTCCGCTCACAATTACCATCATTAAAATGGTGCCGTTTCTGACCGCCTGGATACTGTTTTCGTTTATATACGGCTTTATGCCTAATACAAAAGTCAACTGGAAATCGGCAATTATTGCCGGGATTGCCGCAGGCACCTGCTACCAGTTACTACAGGAAAGCTACATCATTATTCAAATGGCGTTATCGCGCTACAACACTATTTATGGCAGTTTTTCAGCGTTGCCATTATTTTTAATTTGGCTGCAGCTGAGCTGGTTGATTGTGTTATTTGGGGCAGAGGTGTCATTCGCGCATCAAAATATTGACAACTATGAAAATGAGATCAATTCAGCAAGGGTTACTTATGCGTTCAAGAAAAAACTAATGATACAGGTCGCGGCAAGCATAGTACAACAATTTGAAACTCAACAAATTATGCCAGATGACGTTACGTTGGCTGCTAACTGCAAACTACCAATTCGACAAGTCAGAGATATATTATTCGCGCTGCAAAATGCCGGGATAATTATAAAAAGCGGCGACGATAATACTGGAGTGAACCGTTATGTGCCAGGACTGCCAACAAATGTTTTGACAGTACAAACTGTAATTGACAGGGTTGAATCCAGCGGAGAAAATTTGCTTAACGCTCCAGATAACCATATTTTTGCTCAAGTATCACAATCACTTGAAGGCATCAAAGAGTCTGCAATGAAATCAGACGCAAACCGGCTACTGAAAGATTTAATCTGATGAAATATGATTGCGTTATCATTGGTGCCGGAATGTCTGGGCTAGCCGCGGCAATACGGTTGGCGCATTATGAAAAAAAAGTTTGCATCTGCGAAAGCCATTTTCAGATAGGCGGGCTCAATTCATATTATTCAAGGAATGGCATTGAGCTTGAATGCGGGCTTCATGCTATGACCAATTTTGCTTCGAGTAATGCCAAAACTTTGCCGTTGTTAAAATTGTTACGGCAGTTGCGGATACCATACGATAGCATCGCACCACGCGAACAACATTATTCAATCATTAAATTCCCAGGCGCAGAGCTAAAATTTAGTAATAATTTCCTGGAGCTAAGCGAATCCATTGCTACATCCTTTCCTTTACAAATTGATAATTTTACTGCTCTAGATAATAAAATTATGGATTGGAATGAAGTTAATTTGGATAATCCATTTATTTCAGCTCGCGAAATTGTTGGACAATATATCACTGATCCGCTGCTCCGCGATATGCTCTTTTGCCCGCTAATGTATTATGGCAGTGCACAGGAAAACGATATGGACTTCTCACAATTTGCTATTATGTACAAAAGTATCTTTAAAGAAGGTTTTTTTCGTCCAGGACACGGCATTCGCGGTTTGCTGAATATACTTATTGAACGACTGCGTGAAACTGGTGCAGAATTGCGGCTTAATTGTTCTATAGACAAGATCATTATTAAGAACAATCGCGCCGTCGGAGTTGTAACACATTTCGGCGAATTTATCGAAGCTGCAAATTTTCTTTCTTCAGCCGGAGCACCGGAAACGGCGAAGCTTTGCGATTCCCCGGAAATGACATCCTTTACTCCAACTCCGGGCAAACTCGCTTTTATGGAAACAATTGTATTGCCATCAGCAAATACAGACATACCTGATTCAGCCATTATATTTTTTAATTCTGCCGACACATTTGCTTTTCGCAATCCTAAGGAGGATATAAGCATTGACAGCGGAGTGATTTGCTTCCCAAGTAACTTTAAAATGCGCAGCGGCGACGCTATACCACCGCGATTAATGCGAACTACGGTATTGGCTAATAATCAATTATGGTTCGATTACAATAAAATGCAATATTCCGCACATAAACAACAGGCTTTTGAAAATATTATCACTAAGTCACTGCAACTAGCCGGAATGCCTGCTGACACAATTGTACGACCTATAGATGCATTCACTCCAAAAACCATCACCCGTTATACTGCTAGAATTAATGGTGCGATTTATGGTTCGCCAATAAAATACAAAACTGGAATTACCCCGATAAACAATGTTTACCTCTGCGGTACTGACCAAGGGTTCCTCGGGATTACCGGTGCATTGCTCAGCGGTATTTCCATGGCAAACATGCACCTGCTGAAATAATAATAACCGTTAATAATCTGCTTTATTGATTTTTAAGCATTTCTCGTCAGAACAAATTTATGCAACTGTACAGAACTTATATTGAATCATTTTGTTTTATAGTGTATCTTAACAGCCAGATATTTTAATAATGATTCCATAAAAACAATCTGAATTAAGTTGAATGTAATTTATCGGCATATTATTACAAAACACGATCCGTTTGATTATATAGAGCTATTTATAATAGTATTTTTATATCTGCTCTTAAATTTATGCAACAATGTTTTTGTTGGAGGTTTCGTATGCGTTGTCCAGAATGCCAGTTTCTTGACGATAAAGTCGTAGATTCTCGTTCAGTAAAAGAGGGCGCAGGGGTTAGAAGAAGGCGTGAGTGTCTTAATTGCGGGCACCGTTTTACCACTTATGAAGACATTATCCAGGCTGAGTTAAAAGTCATCAAACGCAATAAAATTCGCGAAGATTTTGACCGTGAAAAATTACGGCGCGGCATTGAAAATGCCTGTTATAAACGTCCAGTAACGCCTGATGACATTGACCAGACAGTAAACGAAATTTACATTGAACTGCAGCGACTATACGACAAGGAAGTTGAAACTCAAGAGGTCGGCAGAAGAGTTATGGAAGCGCTGAAATCGCTCGACCAGGTTGCCTATGTAAGATTTGCCTCAGTTTATCGCAAGTTTAAAGACGTAGAAGAATTTATAGAAGAAATCAGAGCGCTAAAATAATGATAAAAATTGCTGACAATGCGATCCAGCTGCTGGCTGGAGATGGCACAATTTCCAACTTTGATTCAGAGTGGCTGCAGCGTGGAATTGTCTCAGCATTTCGCCATTCCGGAGTACAAGATGAATGGATGGCTGAGGATATTGCGTTAGCCGTTGAATATGCGATACAACATGATAAACGCCCAAATAATCTTTTTTCAGAACGTGAACTTAATGCGGCAGTTGTACATGCGCTGCATAACAGCGGGTTTATCGATGCAGCCAAGATTTACAGTGAACAAAATATCTGTTTTGAAAGTTTATTATCTGCGGAAAATGCTGCAATATCATCGCTTCTAGAACAGCATCTCGGTATCTCAACAACGACTGCTAAAGTTTTAGCAGGGCAAGTTATTAATGCTGCCCAAAAAATTAATATCACGACTGCATCACCAACACTATTTCTTGAATTGGCTAAGCATCTCCGCCACCGTGAAGTCAGCAACCTTCACTGTCCCGAACCAAGTATTACGCAAATAAATCGCAAAGCGCCATGGTTGCTTAACCGCAATGAATTATTATCCTCACTGAAGCCGGAATCAAAATTATTAATTGATAATAACGTCATTACCTTCGCAGGGATAAGCCGGCTCTTTCCAGCACTAAAAATCACATTTATGCTTTCCAACTTAGTAACATATTGCAAATTGGAATCTCCTCTTACAGAGATGGCTTTGTCTGGTCACTGGCATTTGCCTGCCGCCGTGATTAATGATATCGCCAATACTGCCACTACTATTTTGGGACAGCAACAACTTCCATTATTTATTAATATCCCAGATATGTCAACTTTTGCCTGCACCCATCTTCAGGCAATGTGGCCTGAAGCATCTAAAGATTGCCGTGAGATGCTGGGGCAACTTGAAAAACTATTATCATTCCAGCCTTTCAAAATTCAAATGTCATAGTCTAATTGCCGAGTTGAATTAAATCATTAATGCGCTATCTTATCTCTGGTTTTGAGTTTATTTACTGCTTATCTTGTGCTCTTGAGAATTTATGGATATTAGTAATATATATAAATGTATTCCGGTTCAGCTCATCAACAATGAATTTAGGGTATTAGTATGTCTTTGAAGACGGCGATTCTGGTTCCTTGTTACAATGAAGAAAAAAATATTCCCGGTGTTGTCGCTACCTTAAAAAAACACGTTCCGGAAATGGATATTATTATTATTAACGATTGCTCTACGGATAATTCATCGGCCGTAGCATCTGCCTGCGGGGTCAAAACCGTTTTGGATTTGCCAGTCAATCTGGGCATCGGCGGCGGTGTTCAGACTGGACTAAAATATGCCCACCGCAACGGATACCAACTGGCAATTAAGTTTGACGGTGATGGGCAGCATAAAGCCGAGAATATTGACAAATTACTTTCGCCAATAATAAATGGCAAAGCTGATGTTGTCATTGGTTCAAGATTCTGCGAGAAGAATGAGGGCTTTAAATCTACTTTTTTCCGCCGTATCGGTATAACAATGTTTTTTATTGTAAATTCAATATTAGTGCGCCAGAAAATTACCGATAACACATCCGGTTTTCGTGCATATAACCGTCGTGCATTGTCATTTCTTGCCAGACGCTATCCATCGTTTGACTATCCTGAACCTGAGGAAGTCATTTTATTGGGGCGCAACGGCTTCAGAATGGAAGAGGTTTTTACTGACATGAATCCGCGTCAAGGCGGAGTATCCTCAATTTCTCCGATGAAATCAGTTTATTATATGATTAAAGTTATGTTTGCGATTATCATGGTTGCAATCCGCCCGCCAATTAAACAGGAGAAGTCATAAATGAATTTTCTTAATGAAATTGGCCGATTGGAAATCATCACTTTTCTGGGCAGTATTTTACTGATGATTTTTATTATCGAATCCATACGCAAGCAATTGATTAAAGAGGCTTATTCTTTAATTTGGATTTTCATGGGAACAATTTTTGTGGTTTTAGCCACATGGCAACGCGGCTTAGATTATATATCCAGATTGGTTGGCATCGCTTACCCACCGGCGATGCTGTTTATCTTTATGATGGTAGCAGTACTACTAATATTAATTCAATATTCAATTGTTATTTCAAAACAGACCGAAAGAATCAAAGATTTAACACAAGAGTTAGCCCTGCTTTCAGAAAAATTTAAGCGTCTTGAAGAAAAACAAGCACAACAGAACAATAATAATCATGTTTAATGTGTCCCAGTGTGCTTAACACAGGTTAGATATTGATGAGTCATCCTTCTAGAGAATTCGTTGAAAAAATCGGCGCCACTGCAAAAACGGAGTTCCTTGATTTATTGGAAATGGTTTGCTTTTTAGGTGACTTGGCTAAAGTTTGCTGGCAGGCAATCCGCAACCCCAAAAAAATTCGCTGGCGCGAGACCATTTACTATATGGATATGTGCGGAAGTCAAGCGTTACCAATTGTAATGATGATCTGTTTTCTAATGGGCATTATTTTAGGCTTTCAGGCTGCGGTACAAATGCGGAAATTTGGCACAGAATTATATGTCGCTGATTTAGTCGGCTTCTCGATTCTCAAAGAATTAGGTCCGTTAATGGTGGCGATGATTGCCACCGGTCGGGCAGGCTCCGCATTCGCCGCTGAAATTGGTTCGATGAAACTTGATGAGGAAATTAACGCACTTGAAACCATGGGATTAGCCCCAGGCAGATTTTTAGTTATTCCTAAAATTCTGGCGATGATTATGACAATCCCACTTTTAACTATTTTTGGTGATGTCATTGGCATACTAGGCGGATTTGTGGTCGGGACAACAATGCTGGGACTGCCAGCGGTTGCATATTATAACCGTACTATTGAAGTTCTAACGCCAATGGTATTTTTCCTTGGTATTATAAAAAGTCTTGTTTTCGCAATAATTATTGCCGTTGTTGGCTGTCTGCGCGGATTTCAGTCGGAGTGCAATGCGCAAGGCGTTGGAAGAGCTACCACTTCAGCAGTAGTAACCTCAATATTCTTTATCGTTATCGCCGATGCGGTGTTAACTATACTGTTTTCAGTTATGGGATATTAAATGAACTCGAATGATCAAAAATATATTGTTGAAGTAAAAGATTTAAAAATCGGCTACGGCGATGTCGTGGTATTAGATAATCTGAATTTTGCAATAGAACCAGGTGAAATATTCGGCATATTAGGCGGTTCTGGCTGCGGGAAAAGTACTCTTTTAAAACACATTATCGGCTTATATCAGCCCTTCAAAGGAGATATTAGTATTTTTAACGAAAGTATCGTTTTCGCCAATGAAAATGAACGACGTCGACTAATGCGCAGATTTGGCGTTACCTACCAGGGCGGTGCGTTATTCGGCTCAATGACCGTTGCCGAAAATATCGCGCTCCCGCTGGAAGAATATACCGATAAATCCAAAGATGAAATTGACGAAATCATTGAGAAAAAACTTACATTAGTAAACTTGAGTGGTTGTGGTAACTATATGCCGTCAGAACTTAGTGGTGGAATGCGTAAACGTGCTGGTCTGGCAAGAGCTATGGCTTTGGACCCGTCGTTACTTTTTTTTGACGAACCATCAGCTGGACTTGACCCAATAACTTCAGCCGAGCTTGATATGTTGATTTTACAGTTGCGGCGTGATTTGGGTACAACTATTGTGATTGTTAGCCATGAACTTGACAGTATTTTTGCCATTGCTGACCGAGTTATAATTTTAGGTAAAGAAACCCGAGGCATCATTGCGGCTGGCAATCCCAAGGCACTGCAACAATTTTCACCGAATGAAAATGTTAGAAATTTTCTAAACCGCGCCGGCATGAAACGCCACAATGCTCCCCCTGAACATTAGTATTTTGAAGGATTTATTATGATTGAAGCCAATAAATTTCGTCTTGGTATGTTTGTAATCGCTGCTGTAACACTTTTTTTCGCGGTTATTTTTGTCTTTGGTCTTTCTGATGTGTTTGAGAAAAAGGCACGTTTTGTTACTTTATTTCAAGAATCGGTTCAGGGAATTGCTGTTGGCACACAGGTAAAATATAAAGGAGTTCCAATAGGCTCAGTTTCCGATATTTCAATTGCGATTAATGAAAACCTTATTCGCGTTGATATGGATATTGAATTAAAAGCATTTACTGGAGAAAGTAATATGCCAATGACAAAAGCACTAGATCAATTTTATGATTTTTTTAAAAAAGAACGCAGCAAAGGGCTACGCTGCCGCTTGGAATATGCCGGCATTACTGGACTCAAGTATATTGAATTGGATTATTATATTGATAATGCCAGTAATATTATCACTGAACCAAATAATATTTCAAAAACCCACTTCTATGTTCCTGCACAACCATCAATGTTCAAGGATATCCTCAAATTAATCAATACATCGCTGGAAAAAATTTCGCGTGTGCCTTTTGATAAAATTTCTGATGAAATGACTGAAACGCTTAAATCAATGCAACGTTTGCTCGACGACCCAAAACTCAAAAACACCATTGAAAAAATGGAAAAAATGAGCGATAATCTCGAGAAAAGTACATCCAGCATCAGTAATGTTTTTACCGAAAATAAGCTGAGGGAAATTGTTGATGGACTTAACAGCAATCTAAAAACCATCAACGCACTGGCAACTGATGCCAGAAAAGATTTACAAAACGCTCAAATTCCAGAAACGTCTAAATCTTTCCGCAATGCCGCTGACTCAGTTAATGAAGTTAAACAATCATTGCAGACCACAATCAACAAAATTGACCAAACTATTGATTCACTGAACGAATTGGTTAATTATCTCAACGACGACCCTAGTGCATTAGTCCGAGGAAAACAGAAACAGCCAGTGCTCAAACCAGTAAAACGACCATAATTAAGCATTTGTTTAAATTAGTTTTGAATGCTTTAACGAATATTGATCGCTCAATATTTAGCTGTCAAATCAGGTGTGACTGCTCAGGTTGCCCCAACGGATAGACATTGAAACCAATATCATACAACTCTTTATGTTTCAAAATATTACGTCCATCAAATATAAATGCAGGTTTTTCCATTACCTCATAAATTTTATGAAAATCATAATTAATGAATTCTTTCCACTCTGTCAATACGGCAATAGCGTGTGCGCCTTTGGCGGCTTCAACCGGGTCAACATGGTATGATACTTTGCCATGCACGTCGGCGAGATCGATGGCGGCGTTTTCCAAGGCCTGTGGATCATGGATTGCCAATTCAGCATGCTCTTCTAGTAACATTTTACAGATATAGATAGCTGGAGATTCGCGAGTATCGCCGGTATCAGCTTTAAAAGAGAACCCAAACACCGCAATTTTTTTACCTGCAATGGTGTTAAACATTTTTTGCGAGATTCGGTCAACAAAACGTTTCTCCTGGTAATCGTTCATCATGACGACCTGATGCCAATATGCAGCAACTTCAGGCAAACCATAAAATTCACATAAATAGACCAAATTTAAAATATCTTTTTTGAAACACGAACCACCAAAGCCTACCCCTGCCCGTAGAAATTTTGAGCCAATACGCGAGTCCATTCCCATTGCTGAAGATACTTCCAAAATATTGGCATCAGTTTTTTCGCACAACGCGGAAATGCTGTTCACTGAAGATATACGCTGCGCCAGCATCGCGTTGGAAACTAATTTTGATAATTCGCTGCTCCAAATACTGGTAGTTTTAATTTTTTCGAGCGGCACCCAATTACGGTAAATATCCACCAACCGCTGCATGGCAAGCTTTCCGCTGGATGAGTCCATACACCCGATTAACACTCTGTCAGGATTTTGCAAGTCATTTATGGCGGTACCTTCTGCCATAAATTCCGGATTTGAAATTACGTCAAAATTTAGCCCCTTAGTGTTCGATTGCAGAATTCTATGCATCGCCTGCGCTGTTCTAACCGGCAGCGTGCTTTTCTCAACAACAATTTTATCGGTTGTTGAATGTTCAATAATATCGCGCGCTGTTTTTTCCCAGAATTGTAAATCAGCAGCCTTGCCGGCACCGGCACCGAATGTTTTTGTGGGCGTATTCACGCTGACAAAAATTATATCTGCCTCGGCAATAGCGCTGTAAACATCGGTTGAAAAGAACAAATTGCGCCCCCTGGCGCGTTTAACCACTTCATCAAGACCTGGCTCATAAATAGGCAGCACGTCCGACTGCCAAGCGTTGATACGTTGTTGGTTATTATCTACAACGATAACTTTATAATCCGGGCAATTATCCGCCATTACCGCCATGGTTGGACCACCTACATAACCGGCGCCAATACATAAAATTGTTTTGTTCATTAACATTGTCCTGATTTTTGACCATTATTTTCAGAAATTCATATGTATTTAATATATCACCACAAAAAGCCTTTTGCCAGTAATTCAAAGAAAAGAATTAGTCGTTATGAATATGCGCTGCAAAGATATTTTTTGTTATTTCTTTTGTTCAACTGCCTATCAATAATTATTTGTAATGTTTTCATTTTTTGATTATTTCTTGTTGATAATAAATATTGACTTGTTAAATTATAGACGATGACAGTAAAATGATTTTGAATATTTTTATACGGCTCAATTTTGTCAAAACCGTATCAACTTTACAAGGAAAAATGAGCAGGATGCTTAAATCAAAACTTATAGTTGCGTTATTCCCAATTTTATTGTTTATGTTTTGCGTGACGTCTGTATATGCGGTTGACGAGATGGATATTTTTGCACCAACCGGCAAAAACGATATTGTCTATTTTGTGCCGCAATTCAGTGATTTTAAAGAAATTTCCGAGCAAGATTTATTATTTTTGAAAAAAATATTAAAGAAAGCCGAACACAATAACGTGCGTGCGGTGATATTTGAACTTGATACGCCCGGCGGCAGAATTGACGTTGCACTAAAATATGTTTCAGTACTTATTAAAGCCAAAGTACCTACTGTCGCATTTGTAAATCCTCAAGGAATATCGGCTGGACTAATTATTGCGCTGGCGGCAAACCGTATTGCCATTAATCCCGCTGGTGTCATCGGTGATGCAATGCCGATTCAACTTAGACCAGACGGAATAAAACCGATTACCGATAAAACTGATGATGCCGACAAAAATAAAAAAAATGCGGACAATAAAGACACCGCACCCGCTAACAAAGATAAAAACAAACCAGAGGACAACAATAGTTATACACCGCTATTAGAGCGCATCCTCAAGGAAATGCAAAATAATAAGACTATTGAAAAAAACAACGAGCAGAGCAACGATGAAAAATTATCTAATCAAAAATTTCTGACAGTTTTCTTTAAGGTATTGGAAGTTTTGGCACAGAAAAACAACCGGCCTGAACGTGTTATCAGAGCGATGGCTGACCCATATCAAAAACTGACAGAGAAGGATGACCGAATCGAACACCAAAAAGTTTCACCGCTGACACTTTCAGCAACTGAAGCAAAAAAACTTAAAGTTGTGGATTATATCTGTAGCGACCGAGAACATTTGCTGCGCGAATTACGACTGGATAAATGTAAAGTTGAAACAGTAATCAAAAGTCCTACAGAACAACTAGTATCATTTCTATCCCATCCGGCAGTTTCTGCAATTCTGTTGGTACTGGGTATACTCGGACTTTATATTGAGATGCAGTCGCCGCACTTCGGTGTCTCGGGTGCGCTGGGTTTAACGGCGTTAACGCTGTTTTTTCTTGGGCATGTTGCCTCTGGCGCATCAGATTGGGGACCAATGGTAATTTTCTTTGTTGGTTTGGTACTGTTAATGCTTGAAATTTTTCTTATCCCAGGTTTTGGCATTGTTGGGGTACTCGGTATATCCTGTGTCGTCATCTCGTTTTTTGGCGCGTTTGGCACCGAAAATATTGAAACTGCAGTCTATGCCGTGGGCAGCGCTTTAGCCGCGTCAATAACTGCAATTATTTTTCTCACTATGTATATACTGCCGAAATCAAAATTATTTGAACGATTGAAATTGCAGCCGGTACCGGTTGTGCCAGGCGACATCATTGCCGCGGAAACAAAAAGAGATTTATTACATAAAAACGGGACTGCTCACACGATTCTGCGTCCTGCGGGGACAGTCATTATTGACGATGAATTTTATGATGTTGTCACTGCGGGAGATTTTATTCAAAAAGGTGATAACGTTGAAGTTATTAAAGTTGATGGCTTAAAAATAACAGTAAGAAAAATATAGTTTCAAAATGAATAATAACTATTTTATGACAGCTCATAAATATCAACTCAAATAAAAAAGGATAATATCATGGGAATGTTTTTGGTCGTTTTATTGATTTTTAGTGCAATTTTTATACTCTATTTATTTGTAGTATTTATTCCAGTACGGCACTGGGTGGCAGCAATATTTGCCAATGTGCATATCAGTATTTTTACCCTGATTTGCATGCGTCTGCGCCGGGTACCGCCAACCATTATCGTGGACGCGTTAATTCAAGCACGCAAAGCCGGTATTGACGACATCACCGCTGATATTCTGGAAACACACTATCTGGCTGGCGGCAATGTGCTGCGTGTGGTTGATGCGCTGGTAGTCGCTGGCAAGGCTAATTTGAATCTAAGCATACAGCGTGCGACGGCAATTGATTTAGCCGGGAGAAATGTGCTTGAAGCAGTTAAAATGAGCGTAAATCCCAAAGTTATAGAAACTCCGATGGTAACCGCGGTTGCCAAAGATGGTATTCAAGTTACTGCCATTGCCAGAGTGACAGTACGCACCAACATTGAACGCCTAGTGGGTGGCGCAGGCGAAGAAACTGTTTTGGCACGTGTTGGAGAGGGGATTGTAACAACTATTGGCTCCGCTAATAATCATAAAGACGTACTCGAAAATCCCGACAGCATTTCCAAAGTTGTTCTTGCCAAGGGATTAGACTCCGGCACCGCGTTTGAAATTCTCTCCATTGATATTGCCGATGTGAATATCGGCAGAAATATTGGAGCAGAACTGCAAACTGACCAGGCAAACGCCGACAAAGAAATTGCCCAAGCCAAAGCGGAAGAACGCCGCGCCATGGCGGTATCGCAAGAACAGGAGATGAAAGCCAAAATCTGTGAAATGCAGGCAAAGCTGGTTGACGTTGAAGCTCAGGTACCGCTTGCCATCGCCCAGGCATTTCGCAGCAATCAAGTAAAATTTTGACGTTATAACACATACATAAGGAGTTTAGCAATATGACACCAGCATTAATAGTTATCGCAATTATCGCAATTATATTCTTTTTAGTTATCTTCAGTGTAGTGATTCCAATTCCGTTGTGGATAGCTGCAATATTTTCAGGCGTCAGCATCAGTTTATTTTCACTCGTGGGAATGCGGTTACGCCGGGTACCGCCGCAGATGGTGCTTAATGCAATGATTCAATCCAAAAAAGCTGGATTAAATATCTCATCCAATGATCTTGAAGCACATTTTCTCGCCGGTGGTGATGTATTTCGAGTTATCTTCGCACTAGTAGCAGCAGACAAGGCAAACATTGAATTATCATTTCAACGCGCTACCGCAATTGACCTCGCAGGACGCAATGTACTGGAAGCGGTAAAAATGAGTGTAAATCCAAAAGTTATCGAAACTCCGATAGTTACCGCGGTGGCGAAAAACGGTATTCAATTAAAAGCTATCGCCAGAGTTACGGTGCGCACTAATCTTGACCGCCTGGTTGGCGGCGCCGGCGAAGAGACAGTTTTAGCACGTGTTGGCGAGGGTATCGTTACCACAATCGGTTCAGCCAACGACCACAAGCAGGTTCTTGAAAAACCAGATAGTATTTCTAAAGTTGTGTTAGCAAAAGGATTAGACTCTGGAACCGCATTCGAAATTCTCTCAATTGACATTGCCGACGTTGATGTCGGCATCAATATCGGCGCACAGCTCCAAACAGCTCAAGCCAACGCTGACAAGGAAATTGCCCAGGCAAAAGCTGAAGAGCGCCGGGCGATGGCGGTCGCACATGAACAAGAAATGCGCGCCAGAGTTTGTGAAATGCAAGCCAAACTTGTTGATGCCGAAGCCGAAATCCCAATGGCTATTGCTGAGTCACTGGCTTCCGGAAAACTCAGTATCATTGATTATTACAAGATGAAAAATATTATGGCAGATACCGAAATGCGCCATGCAATCGCCAGCCCTGCGGAAAGATCCATCAAGCCCAAAAATTAGTTTAACGAAAAGCGTAATTTATGGATAAATTATTAGAAATCATTATTCCTGCGGCAATAATCCTGATTGGATTTGGCGCTAACCTGTATAGCAAATATAAAGCATCACAGCCACAAACGCCATCAGACCAGACAGAAGACGAGAACGATGACTGGTGGAAAGTTACAGTGAAGAGCACTAAATCAACACCGGCAAAGTCACTGATACCCAATTATACAGCTGTCTATGACTATGCCGCCGAAACAGCTTTGGAAATCACTAACGTGGAGAAAACAGCAATCAACTCGGTTGAACCGATAACAGCAAAATCAGAAGCGTTGCCGCCATTTTCGACTCGTGCGGCTGAGCCGCCGGCTCCACCAAAATTGGATAGCACCATGATTGCACATCCAAATTACGCTGAAAAAATTAGAAATTCATCCCGCGATGCAATCATATTTCGAGAAATTATCGGCAAACCCAAAGCTTTTGAATATTAATCAATAATTTCTACATCAAGTACTTTAACTTTTTAATTATATAGGCAAATCATTAGGAAAATATATATGGGCGATGCAAAAAAAGGCGGCAGTTCTTTTGGTGAAATACTAGGATGTTTTATTCTTATTATTGCAATTCTGGCAATCCTTGGCTGGTTCCTGCTAAAACCAAAAATGGAAGAAGCTGGATACTCATTCTCAGGCATAAAAGAAAAAGCCTCCAATATCAGCGAAAAAGTCGTTAAAACCGTGCGCAATACAACCGATAACGTCAAAGAAATTAAAGATGATACTGTCGAGAAAAGCTCCGACACCAAAGAAGATATCAAAGACGCAGTTGACGAACTAAAACACTAACATTTTAGAAGCCAAAGGCAGTATTCATAAACGCTACACTTTAAAACTTTTTGGGGAATCGCAAAATGCGTGAAAGACTTCGTCTGAGGTTTCAGCCGGGACTTCACAGCCGGGACTGAGCATATACCGTAACCCGGCAGCAACACGCAACCGCTCCAAACATTTTTCCCGGCACTGTTCCGGCGTGCCGCGCATCAAATCCGCTACCGGGTCAAGGTTACCCTTAAAACACTTACCAGCACCGCCATAAGTTGCGCATGCGACACCAAAGTCCACCAAATGGTCAACATTAAACAAATCAGCTCCTGACTTGAGCATATCTCCGACCAAATGCGTGGTATTGCCGCAAATATGCAGTTTAACTTTGCCGCCGCGCTGATGGATGGCATCTACGACCATTTTTTCGTATGGTAACGCAAAATCACGGTATTGATTTGGAGCGACAAGAGAAGCAGCAGCATCTCCAGCACCAATCATTGGAGCACCGGCATCCATCTGAATCAAGGCAAAATCAATTACAATCGCAGTAAGGAAATTGAGTATGGCGTGCGCCAATGGCGGATTATCAATCAGCATATACATAAACTCGCTAACACCGCACAATGAACAAGCCTCGGCGAACGGCATATCGACCCAGCCTAAAACAAGACATTCATCTCCAATAGCGTCAACCATTGACTTGACACCAAGCGCCCGGTCTGCCATGCGTGAGCCGCGTTTGAGCGGATCAGGTCGGCAAAGCCGGTTAAAGTCGGCCTTAGTAATGACAAGCGGCTGAACCGCATAAGGCGGTTTGTCTTCTGGAAAAGCCATTTCAGCGCCTAAATCTGCGGTTATGCGAAAAGCATCGGAGCAGGCGGTAATCACATCAATATTAAATTTATTTTGGATGTGTAATTGTGCATCTGCCATTGCGTTGCCATTAGTGGCGAATTCACGATAAGTGATTCCAAGCCGGCTTTGTGCGAAAAACATCAGTAAAGGGAACACTGGAACACGGTCAACCGGATTACCATTAATTGCCGCTAAAGCACGCTGTTTACTATTCATAATAAATACTTCAAGTTATTGAGTTATGAAGCCATCAATGTCCCAAAGGTCGTTCCAATCCTTGGCACTATTCCAAAGAAAAACGTGACCTTTGACCAATCGGCATTGACGATCAATTTGATTTATTGCTGACATTTCCGCTGCAGTCAGCGGGTCAGAACATACCGCAGCCAGATTGGCACGGATATTTTTTGGATTTGCTGACATCGGGATTGCCGCATTGCCGCGTTGTACCGCCCATTTTAAACAAATAGCAGCGGGGTGAACCTTATGATCTTGAGCGATTTTTACAATAACCTGGTCGTCCATATCAACGGTATCATTGGGTGTCTTATCACGTTCCGGGCGGTTAGGTGAACCCAGGGGGCAATAACCAATATTCAAAATTCCCAATTGCTGTGAAAATTCAAAAAGCTCAGGTTGTTGTAAATGCGGGTGCAGCTCCATTTCGTTGACGGCCGGTTTAATACGGCAATCGCGTATAATTAATTTCAGTTTAGGAATCGTTACGTTGGAAATTCCAATATGTCGTGTTAGTCCCATATCTGCCAAACGTTCAAGTTGCCGGTAAACCCGCATAAAATCATCGTGGATATATGGTTTTGCGTCAGGACTGCGACTCGCGACCGTACAGCGGGGCGGATGAAAATTTGGAAACGGCCAATGAATCAGCATTAAATCCAAGTAATCAGTGCCTAAATCTTTAAGACTTTTGGCACAGGAAAGCAGCACATCGCCATCACCGTGGTGGTCATTCCAAACTTTAGAGGTTAGCCAAAGCTCTTCGCGCTGAACAACTCCGGCAGCATAAAGTTCACGCAGCACTACGCCGATTTCACGCTCATTGCCGTAAACAGCAGCGCAGTCAATATGTCGATAGCCAAGCATTATCGCCTGCCGCACGGCTTCAGCCATCTGTGTTGGCGAGACATGGTCACTGCCAAATGTGCCAAAACCAATTGATGGTACTTTTGCGCCAGTATAGGTTGTAAAAAAAGGCACTGATGCCGGATTAATTGAAGTTAAGTTATCCATAATTACGATAATTCCTCATCAAAACATACCGCCACTTTACCGCATTTTGCTTCTGCCGCCAACGCGTAAGCCTGTGCAGCGTTTTCCAGTTGCATACGATGAGTAATTAGCGTGGCAGGATGAATGTTCCAGCGTACCAATCGTTCGACTAATTCCTCCATGAGCCAAATTGAAGTTACCCAACTACCGTAAACCGTTTTTTGGTCGTGAATCATGTCTGGACTGGGATTGACCGTCATGGTGTTGCCTTCACCGACTAATGCGATTTTACCCCACTTGCGCGTGGCTCGCACTGCGAACTGCCGACCCGAATCAGCGGCGGAACAATCAAAAGCACGTTCCACCCCGTTACCACCGGTGAGTTTCTTTACCTCATCGGCATTCGCCGCTACCGCGTCAATAAGTCCAAGCTTTCTTGCCAAAGCCACTCGTTCCGGTGAAATATCAGCGCCAATTAATTGTTGCGCTCCTAAGGCTTTACATAGCATCAATGCGGCAAGCCCAACTGGACCAAGCCCGACCACCAGAACAGCATCGTTGCCACTGACCCCAACCTTTTCGATAGCTTCATAAACAGTACCGAAACCACAGGCTACTTGTGCGCCATCGGCATAGCTCAGGGTATCCGGCAATGCGACAAGGTCTTTTTCCTCTGCCAAAATATATGGCGCCATGCCGCCGTTGCGCTGCCAGCCGTAGGCACGGCGATATTGGTCACTGGTACAACTAATCATATAACCGCGGCGACAGTCGTTACAGACGCCACAGCCGGAAATATGATAAATAATGACCCGATCACCATTTTTAAAGCGGCGGCAACCTGGGCCTGACGCGACGATTTGCCCTGCTGGCTCATGTCCGGCTATCATTCCGGTCTGATATCCCTCCGGGCCTTTGCCGGTATGTTCGCGGTAAATACAACGGATATCGCTGCCGCAGATAGTTGAAGCTTTTGTTTTGATCAGTACTTCGCCGTGCTGTGGTACTGGAACATTAAAATTACGAAATTCCACGGTACTGTTGCCAGGAAGAATTACGCCGGACATGGTGGTCGGAATGCTCATGATTAAATGACTCCTTTTAATTTGCTGTCTATATCGTTTTCATTTTCTGACGGATTTACGTCGTGAATACTCCAATGTTCGTTAAGTATGGCTGCCTGATTTGGTGCTACCGCCTCCAAGCGCCCCATTGATTCAATTTCCAAAAATCCCGGCATGGTAAAAAATTCTGCATTGCAGCCGCCGTCTGGATATACAGCACCGGGGTCATAATCGTGGCGTTTCAAAAATAACTGACTATGCAGCACGTAAGCCGCCCATCCCTGTTTATTAGTAATGCCGATTTTTTGTTTAGATGGGTAATTTCCATCTTCTTTGAATTGGATATATTTGCCACCCCAAATAAATCTGGGATCATCCATTCGAGTAAATTGCCATAGGACTAAAGGACGCGCGTGTTCAAAAGACTCACCCGGCTTTTCACCATGCGGAACGAATGGTTCTTGAGGGATAATTGCTCTACCGCCGGCGGCCATAACAGTTAAACACCAAGGCGCAAAAACTACAGGCCAAGGATTACGATTATAAATTAAATGTTCGATACTAACACCAGTACCGTTGCTATCCATTTTAATGTTAATGATTTTCTGCAATCTGGTAGTTGTTTCTTCCGGGCAAATTAATGTTAAAATATCATTATGCCAACTTGTCTTAACTGGTAGGTTGTCAGGATAATATGTACGCGGAAAAACTTCCGGTGCATGCCAAAGCCGATGACCGCCGTAACTGAGCCATGAATCAGGATTAGATACAGCTATTTGTTCAGGAAAAATTTTAAAGAAATTATGACCGTTTTGATTACGGTAACTAATAATACGCGGACCGACTTCTACCGACACAATCAGTTCGGCCGTGCCATTGCTCAATTTTAAACAATTTTTCCAATTGAGGAAATCTGTTTCTTGCAGTTTAACCATTTTAATTCTCTTAAATTTGAATTTGCGTTAGTTAACGTTACCTTAATATTAGAGTTGATTTTGGTCAAACATTAATATCAGCTATAAAAAGTAGTTTTTAATATTGCATAATGCAACCTTAGAATAATTAAAAGTCTATTTTAACGCAAATATAACGTTATGAATAAAGAGCGAATAATTTTGGCTGATATTGCTAAGGCATGTGGCGTATCCATGATGTCGGTATCGAGAACTCTGCAAGGCAAACCCGGCGTGGGCAAAGTCAAAAGAAAAGCAATTGAGCTTGCTGTCGAAACAATGGGGTACATGCCAAACAGAACTGCTTATGCGCTCGGACAAAAAACATCTTCGATGACTGTTGGAGTAGTTATTCCACAACTATCAAATACAATTTTTCCAACAATTCTGCAAAATATTGAATTGATGCTTTCGCCAAGTGGCTACCGAATTCTACTCTGCTGCACCTACGATAATCCGATAAAAGAATTGCATGAAATATCAGCGCTGTTGGAACGCCAGGTTGACGGTATTATCTGGAGTCCGGTACTAGTCGATGACAGCATGAAAGCGGCAAAACTGATTCTTGAACAAAATTGTCCATTAGTTTTTCTTGACAGAATGCTGCCGACAGTTAAAGCCGACGCGGTATTGGTAGATGATTTCGCCGGCGCTTATTCTGCTACCCGTCACCTCATCGAACAAGGAATGCGCTACATTGTTCATTTGGCGCCACGCGCAGAATCCTATGTTGCCCAGGAACGCTGCCGTGGTTACCTGACGGCATTAGCTGATTCAAATGTGGAATTTCAAAACGAGTGGATTATAAAAATTGGCGGGGAGCTGCAGCATGGGCGCGATGCCGTCAGTCTGCTATTCAACAGCGGTATAAAACCGGATGCCATATTTTGTTTTAATGACCCGCTGGCTATTGGTGTTTCCATGGAACTGCTGCGCCGCGGGGTAAAAATACCGGACGAAATCGCGGTAGTAGGCTTTTCTGCAACAGTAGAAACCGAAATAACGCAAATTCCTATTACTACTGTATTTCAAGATGCCATCGGCTTAGGACAGCAAGCTGCCGAATTACTGCTTGCCCGTATGATTAATTTGAATCTAAAAATACCGCCGCGTAAAAAAATTCTCAAGACAAATTTAATTGTCCGCCAGTCATCATCCAAGACTTAATTCAGCATTTATTTTGTTATTATTTACCGCAACAGCACGCACCTTAATTAGTTGCTTTAATGGTAAATTAATTGCATTGCAATCTACTGCGATATAATTATCAGTCCAGCCGTGAGCAATCCCTTTTTTGTCGATTTTTTCAAAAATAACCGTTAATTCCTTCCCGAGTTGAGAAATGGCAAATTGATGGGCAGAAACAGCAGCGGCGCCTGCAAGACGGTTATATCGTTCTTTCACAACCGCACCATTAATTCTGCCTGGCAGTTTAGCCGCCGGAGTACCCAGGCGCGGCGAAAAAGAAAAAATATGCATATTGGCAAATCCCTGCGTGGCGATAAAACGCAATTGCTCCTCAAATAACGCCTCGGTTTCGCCGGGAAATCCCACAATAATATCGGTACCCAAATGCAGGTCAGGAATAAGCATGCGCGCACGGGCGGTAAATTCCGCGTATTCAGCAGTGGTATAGTTACGATGCATCGCGCGTAAAATTTCATCAGTGCCATGCTGTAATGAGAGATGCAGGAAACGACAAATTTTGGGTTGTTCCGCCATTACGGTCAAAAGTTCCATGTTCACCGGGTGCGGCTCGGTTGAGCTTAGTCGGATGCGGAAATTGCCTTCTGAAGCAGTAAGCGTCCGCAGTAAGTCAGGCAACCTTCTGCCACCGTCATTGTAAGCGCAGACGTTGACACCAGCAAGCACTATTTCCTGAAATCCTGTATTTAACAAATGCTGGAATTCATTGATTACTTCATCCCACGCGCGGGAACGTTCACGCCCGCGTGCGTAAGGAACTATGCAATAACTGCAAAAGTTATTACAACCTTCTTGTATCTTTAGAATTGCCCTGGATTTTTCAGTAAAAGACGCGTAAGTATTTTCTTGAAATATTATATTTGAGTTTGGTGATGGAGTTAGGATTTTTTGAATATCCCTGCCCGCCAAATAGTTTTCAATAACAGAGGTAATGTTATTTTTTTGACTATTATCTAAAATGATATCAGCTGCACAAACTTTTGCCCATTCGTCTTTATCAACTTCAGTACTGCAACCTGTAACTACAATGCAGGCGTCCGGATACAAGCTGCGATATTTATTTACTGCCTGACGGCTTTTTTGTGCAGCAGTGCCAGTAACTGAGCAGCTATTGACCAGAACCAGTTGAACAGGGAGATTAGCAACCGTGCTATCGACGACTTGCCACCCTGCTTGCAGTAATCTTGAGGTAATTAGAGCTGTATCTGCCTGGTTCAGACGGCAACCGATAGTGTGAATTGTTGCGATTTTACCTATTTTTTCACTCATCCGCGAATCTGTCCACTGCCATAAACAAAATATTTATATGATGTCAATTCGGCTAACCCCATCGGACCGCGAGCGTGAAGTTTATCAGTACTAATGCCAATTTCTGCTCCCATTCCAAATTCGCCACCGTCCGTAAAACGCGTCGAAGCATTGTGATAAACAGTTGAAGAATCAACCCGCAGCATAAAAAAATCAGCATTTGCTTCACTTGAAGTAATAATGCCATCGCTGTGTTTTGACCCATAACGGTTAATATGCTCTACGGCCTGTCCGACATCATCCACCACCGCTACAGCCAAAATTAAATCAAGAAATTCTGCGTAATAATCTTCTTCTGTGGCAGTTTTAATAGATCTTATGCCAGCTGCGGCAATAAATGCTGAATCACCGCGCAATTCAACATTATGCTTCTTCATGGAGTGCAGGAAAGGCGCAATAAATTTCGGTAATACTGCACGGTTAATTAATAATGTTTCTAACGCATTGCAAACTCCGGGACGTTGGCATTTCGCGTTTTCGACAATGCTAACCGCCATGTCAATATCACATTTATCATCAATGTACAGATGACAAACACCTTTGTAATGCTTGATGACAGGGATAGTGGAGTTTTCCACAATGGTGCGGATAAGACTCTCGCCGCCGCGTGGAATAATTAAATCAATATATTTATTCATTTTCAACATGATATTAACAGCTTTTCGGTCGGTCCAAGGGACCAACTGTACTGCACCATCAGGCAGTCCTGCCATAACCCCCGCACGATTAAGACAATGTGCCAATACTTTATTGGTGTTGAAAGCTTCACTGCCGCCGCGTAAAATAACGGCATTGCCTGCTTTGAGACATAGTCCAGCCGCATCGGTGGTAACATTGGGGCGAGATTCATAAATTATGCCAATAACACCAATGGGTACAGATATTTTTTTGATTGTCAAACCATTTGGGCGCACGGTAGCGAAAAGCTCCCTGCCGACAGGATCTTCTAAACTGGCGACATAACGCATTCCGTCGGCCATACTTTTAATGCGCTTTTCATCAACTTTCAGCCGGTCAAGCATTGCGGCAGATAAACCATTTTTACAACCTGCCTCTAAGTCTTTTGCGTTAGCTTTAATAATTTCAGAAATATTTGCTTCAATTTCAGCAGCCATCCGTTCCAGGCAAATATTTTTATCGTGAGTTGACATAACTGCCAAGCAGCGTGAAGCAGAAACAGCTCGTTCCCCTGCCTCATTCATTATCATTTGCATTTCATCAATACTTTTATCCATTTGTTAAATCCTTATCTAGCGAAATCTAAAATTTAATCAGCTGCAAATCATCAATGAATATATCTCAATAATTATTTAAATCAATGTAATGTTGCATAGCGACTCGGGCAAAAAGTTATAGCGGCAGTTCTAGTTGAGTCTCGGGTACCCGCCAGTCAATAGGCGAATGACCTAAATCTGACAACATCATATTAATCGTTGAAAATGGGCGACTGCCCAAGAACCCCCGATACGCAGACAGTGGCGATGGGTGTGCACAAAGTACAATGCGGTGCCTCGATGAATCAATTAAATATTGTTTTTTTTGCGCATTATTACCCCATAAAACAAAAATGATCGGATGTATCTGCTTATTAACCGCCATAATAACTGCATCGGTAAAATCTTGCCAACCGCAATTCTGATGAGAATTAGCCTGATGCGCTCTAACCGTCAAGACTGTATTAAGCATCAATATCCCCTGCTCCGCCCAGCATTCAAGATTGCCATTAGTTGGTACTGGACAACCTAAATCACTTTCCAGCTCTTTAAAAATATTGCGCAGTGATGGCGGCAAAGGAATGCCATCTTGGACTGAAAAGCAGAGACCGTGTGCTTGATGGTCATCATGGTACGGGTCTTGTCCTAATAAAACGACACGAACCTTGGCAAAGGGAGTAAGCGCAAAAGCCCTAAACACCATTTTGACCGGCGGGAAAACAGTATTGTCAAAGGCTTCATTATGCAGAAAATCTTGAATCTTTGCTGTCGTAACCTGTGGAACATAAGCTGAAAGCTCTTTACGCCAATCATTTGGCAAATACTCAAATAAATTTAGCCAATCAGCTTTGCCATAATCACACACAGTTTAGAATTCCTCCAGCACGGATAATTTTAATATCTTCATCAGATAGATTGTGCTTTAAGGCAATATTAAATATTTTGCCATTGGCTGTATGAACTGCTGCAGATATGGGTTTGCCGACATCAAGTTGACCAGCGATATCGCTAATTGTAATTGTATCGCCTTGGTTAATAAGATCGTAATCAGCCAAATCATTAAAAATCAACGGCAGTATCCCGAAATTGACTAAATTCGCCGCGTGAATGCGTTCAATTGAAACTGCAATGACTACCTTAATGCCTAGATACATAGGACAAATGGCTGCATGTTCACGTGATGAACCTTGTCCATAACTATCCCGGCCAATAATAATACCATGATGACCTGCATCTCTGACTTTAGCTGCACGTTCCGCAAATGTTTGAGCCCCATTTTCGTTAAAACACTCAAAAACAACTTTTGAATAGGCGGGGATATTACTCCGCAGTTTGAGATGGACTCCGGCCGGCATAATGTGGTCAGTAGTGATTTTATCGCCAACCTTAATTACTACAGTACCATCGATATTTTCCGGAAGATTGCTGTTCAATGGCGGTGCGCCGATGGTAGGTTTGCGAATAATTTCAACACTGTTATTATCTGCAATTGGTGTAATAATCATATTATCATTAACCAAAAACTTGTCAAATACCGGTATTTCAGGGTAATCAATACCCATTTCGCGCGGGTCAGTGATGACACCGTTTAATGCTGCTGCAATTGCGACTTCAGGGCTGACCAAGTAAGCTTGGTCATTTTTTGTCCCGGTTCGCCCTGCAAAATTTCGATTAAAGGTTCTTAGTGAAACGGTTCCATCTGCAGGGCTTTGACCTTGTCCGATGCACGGACCGCAGCCGGTTTCCAGAATTCTTGCGCCTGCTGCAATCATATCTGCAAGCATACCATTACGGGAAAGCATTTCTAAGACTTGACGACTTCCTGGAGCAATCGCCAACGTAACATTTTCATTAACTTTGCGATTTTTCAACACTGCCGCGACAACAGCCAAATCGCGCAAAGAGCTGTTTGTACATGAGCCAATGATAACCTGCTCCACCTTGACTCCGCACAAGTCCCTAATAAGTTTGATATTATCCGGACTTGATGGACAAGCCGCAGCAGGTTCGACGGCAGACAAATCAATTTCAATAACGCGGTCGTATTCCACATTATTATCAGCTATTAATTCGGTCCATGTATCCCCCCTGCCCTGTGCGACCATAAAATCGCGTGTCATGGCGTCTGACGGAAAAACTGATGTTGTCACGCCTAATTCTGTGCCCATATTAGTGATAGTTGCACGCTGCGGCACTGTAAGCTCCGCAACACCATCACCAAAATATTCAACCACACTGCCGACATTGCCTTTTGTAGTAAGAATACTCAATAATTTCAAGATAACATCTTTGGCAGAGCACCATGAATTCAAATGTCCAGATAATTTCACACCGATAATTTTTGGGTATGCAAGACGAAATGGAATCCCAGCCATTGCCTGAGCAACATCCAAACCGCCTGCGCCAATTGCCATCATACCGATTCCGCCACCGGTTGGTGTGTGTGAATCTGAACCTAAAAGGGTTTTGCCGGGACAAGCGAATCTTTCTAAATGCACCTGATGACAAATACCATTGCCAGGCTGAGAAAAGTAGACACCCTTTGCCGCTGCGACAGACTGTAAGTAGAGATGGTCATTGCGGTTTTCTGGACCATTTTGCAGCATATTGTGGTCAACATATGAAACTGACAATTCTGTTTTGACTTTATTGACGCGCATGGCTTCTAATTCAAGATAAGCCATTGTGCCGGTTGCATCTTGAGTAAGTGTTTGGTCAATTTTGATTGATACTGGTGCTCCAATCGTTTTTTCTCCGCCGATAAGATGCCGGTCGATTATTTTTTGAACTACAGTTCCTTTTGCCATAAGAATATCCTTTTTAAACATATAGCGGCTAATTATGCATCAAACCTGTTGACGGCATAATTGCTGGCTAGTGACTTATTAAAAAATTATAAATTAACACAGAATTAATTCCAATGCTGCATCCACCAATTATTTCCTACTTTTACGCCTACCTCTTTCCAATCTTTTTGTCCGGCGACCTCTTTTTTTCCCCAAAATTCAATATGATAGGCAATGATGCGCCGCTCCTTAACATTGGTTAATTTAATTTTGATGGAGCGTTCATTAGCTCCTGAAATTTTACTGTCAAAGCTTTTACTGCTCGACAAATCATTCAAATTATTAAAATTAATTGTATGACGGTTTAGTGCAGTAACTTGCTTAATAATAGCGGCCTTATCGTAACCATCATTCTTACTAACTTTTGCCCGTTCAGTGGGATACCCATAACGTAAAATGCTTCTACCGCCATTTTTATCGTCATTGTCGAGCAAAATTGTGATATAACAATATGGTTCTTTTACCACATTATAATTTACGCCATCTGTTTTATTACGGATTATTGAATATTGTATTTCGCATTCAGAAACTTCAGATTTTTTATTGCTACCGGACTTGGCATATCCAGTTTTGGGCATATCAACTTCATGGATACTTACACTATATTCACAAGTATTATCGTCAATCCCCTCACCACCATTTTCGACATCTGAATCATAGTACTCAACCAGTTGCCCTAATCCAATGCTGGTTCGTGCACCATCTTTTTCGATGACTACTATATTTTTGTTAATGCTGATAATTTTAACTTTGGCGATGCGCTTGGGTTCGTTTTCCGGGTTTGCCCTGTAAACTATCGTTGCTGCCTGCAGCTGTGAGGCAATACATAAAACAAGTGCGGCAAACAGTAATTTCAATGATAATAACATCGTCAACTCCTTTCGATTATTGGTTCATTCAAGTTGCAAGAACAACTAGCGATAACATAATCTAAAACAGAGAAAATAAAAGCGGCGCATCAAAATGCGCCGCAAAAATCAAGCAGAAAAGATCAGGAACAATCACTCAACAGGTTTGGTTTTCGGTAATCCGAAAACTTTGCCTTCAGCAAGGCGATTTTCAGCCTTTAATGCGTCAATACGTTCGAAACGTTTCATTACATTTCTTTTTTTGCGGATCTTGCCGCCGACTCTTAGACTTGGATGTTGAGACATACGATACCTCGCTATGTTAATTTTTAAATGTCAAATAATATTTAATTAAAATATAGTTCAATAATATGCTATAATTTTAATTTTTTTCAAGATAGCATCACATAAAAATTACATTTTTTTGCCGATTATTATTGAATTTTCCTTAATGCCCATTTAATTTTTAGGTTATCTTGTATAGTGTCAACCATATAATTAAACAATTTGCATTACAGCACATTCGTTTTTGCAGTCTAATTGAATGTGCTTAGGCTTCAGCGTTCTGTACCGTATTAGTTTAATATTGCGCAGTCGCGATAACATTATTTGAGGTATGTATTGTCCTGTTATCTTCAAACATTGATTAATGCTGTTTTACGAAAAACAAAATGTGTCTTTCTTGTCAAATGGTTAATATTGTTCATGTTGATTTTTTTATGTTGCACCTCACGTGCAGAACAAAAAATCTTAACTATAATTCATACATCTGATACACATGGACAAATATCTCAAATCAGCAAAAACAGCATTAAATTAGGCGACGTAATAAATAATATCCGTAAGGATGCAGGAGGCGAGGTGCGATGCCTGCTGATTGATTGTGGTGATACGACACAAGGCACAGCAGAGGCGGCAAGTTTTCAAGGCGAAAATATTGTTCAAGTTCTAAATGAATTACAATTTGACATATGGGTTCCCGGCAATCACGATTTTGATTTTGGGGTTATGCGTCTCGCCGAAAATATAAGTAAATTCCGCGGTCACGTATTGGCTGCGAATATACAATGCCAGGAGTTGCCCAGTTTAAAATCATGGGTAATGCTAAAACGTTTTGATTTAAATATCGCGGTCATTGGCCTTACCGCATCTCAAATTGATAACCCACTCTGGAACAGCAGCAAAATTCAGGTTAAGCAAAAAGACGCAGAACCATCAGTAGAGCTCGCGGTAGCCGATGCCAAGCGGCACAATGCTGATATTATAATTCTTGCTGCTCATCATGGTTTATACGGCAAAGATTATTCATTGTACTCACTAACTGTCAAGCATCCAGAAATACATATTGTTCTCGGAGCGCACACTCATCAGAGCAATTCTGGCATGAAACTGGGAGGCACCTGGTTTGCGCAAACAGCCAGCCATAGTGAAAATGTCGGGAGGATATCAGTTGTATGGGACGTAACAGAAAAAAAGATAGTCAAAATATACTCTGAATTAATTCCATTAAAAAACCTTGTGACAGATAGTCAAGATATCGGACTTGTAATGCCAGATTCAGTTGAATACCAATCAGAAACATTGTCAAGGCAAACGCATTTAAGGTTAACAGAAAAATTGGCAATAACTATCGCAGCGTCAATAGCAGATGCAGCAAAAACCACAAGTGCTATTTACTGCAAAAAACCAATTAACTTTAATCGTGGCCAAACTTATCAGGAAATGATATTTCAAGCAGCACCGTACGAAGAAACTGTTGGAACTATCAATGTTACATTTGAAGATGTTTCGGTCATAATCACAGAATTGATAGAATCAGGCATTATGAAAGACACCAATCTGTCCTGTTATGGCATTAAAATTATCAAGAACACTGATAGCGGATGTTACACTATATTTAAAAATGATGGAGTGGAATGGAACGCTAATCCGCCACGTCTAACAATAGCATTTAGCAGTTTTTTCCTTTCTGGTGCAGGTGGAAAACTTCCGCGCTTAAAAGCTATTGCCAATGACAAAAATAATCTGCCGATTAATCATAAAATACTTGTAAGAACAGCTTTGAAGAATTATCTTGAAAAAAAGGAAAATAATGAACCCTGAACAATTTAATATTGCGCAATTATTGACTGAAACGGCAGAAAAATATACTGACCGTGATGCGTTATTTATGCCGACAAAACGTCTCAGCAACGGCTGTTTTGAATATACTGTATTGACGTTTAGACAATTAGAAAATCTCACCAATGCTTATGCGCGCGAATTCAAAGCTTCTGGTATTGGCATGGGGACACGAACGCTGATGATGCTTCGGCCTGGTCTGGAGTTTACTGCTGCAGTATTTGCAATCTACAAGACTGGCGGTGTACCGGTTTTGATTGACCCAGGCATGGGCTTTAAAAACCTGCTGGGATGTATCGGACAAACAGATGTTCAAGCAATGATTGCAATATCACCTGCACATTGGGTGAGTCTTTTATGTCAGAATACCTTCAGCAATACAGATATTTTTTTCTCATTGGGAAAATTCCCGCCATTTGGCACAAGAAAACTGGAGAAAATTGTCAGCATTGCAGAGATAAAATCTGGGGCGAAATTTAACTTTGTACCAGCGCCAACGAAACTTGATGATAATGCTGCAATTGTATTCACCACTGGCAGTACTGGACCACCTAAGGGCGTTGTCTACACTCATAGAACATTTAAATCACAAATTGAGATAATACGCGATGTATATGGCGCCGGACCTGAGCATATTGACATGTCAGCATTTCCGTTGTTCGCGTTATTTGCTGTTGCACTGGGCATGCCTTCAGTAATTCCGAAGATGGATTTTACCCGGCCAGCAAGAGTAAATCCGAACAATATCATCAAACCAGTACTGGACAAACAAATAAGTTTTTCTTTTGGTTCCCCAGCATTATGGAAGACAGTGGCAAAGTATTGTATTGATAACGAGATAAAACTACCTTCACTACGCAGAGTCCTTATCGCGGGGGCTCCAGTACCAGCAGCTCTGCACCAGCAGCTAAAACAAATTATCGCTGGCGATGGTAAGACCATGGTTCCTTATGGTGCGACCGAAGCATTACCTGTAACAAATTTTACCGGTACGGAAGTACTAAATGAGACGGCTGCACTTACTGCACAAGGCAAAGGGTACTGCGTTGGCTATCCCAATCCTGGAATAACGATCGCAGTAATAAAGCAAAGCGACGCACCACACAGTATTTGGCATGCTGGTCTGGAACTACCCCCTGATAATATTGGTGAAATCGTTGTTAAGGGCGATGTGGTAAAAAAAGAGTATTATAAACAGCAAAGACAAAATGCCATATCATCAATTCCAGACACTGATGGCAAATCATGGCACCGGATGGGCGATCTGGGTTATTTTGACCGCAAAGGTCGTTTGTGGTTCTGCGGGAGGAAAAATCATGCCGTAGTAACGCCAGAACGTGTTCTCTATTCTGTTTGTGTTGAAGCAATATTCAACCAGCATCCCAAAGTAAACCGCAGCGCGTTGGTTTCTATAGATAATACTCCAGTAATTTATATTGAACCAAAAATCCATTGCTGGCCTAAAAACGAACAACAAAAAAATGATTTTATTGAAGAATTACGTGTTTTGGGTAAAACGACAGATTTCACTAACGACATATCATTATTCCTATTTCATCGTTCATTCCCAGTAGATATACGCCATAACGCGAAAATTTTTCGTGAAAAACTCGCTGCTTTAGCTAAAAAAACGGCAAAGGTTAATACTGGTTCTGGATAAAATAATCTGAGTCTGACAAACACTCATTTAATCTAAGTACGTTTAGGCAACGCCGCCTGCTGGTAAATCGCAGAAATATTTCTGCCATAATATTGCTCAAAAATGTATTTACATTCAACATTAAGCGGAATGCTATCCGGGTTCAACCATAATTCTGCGGTATTGTGATGGAATTTGGCCAAAAAATATTTTCTGGCAGTGTATTTGGTTGAAATAGTTTTTTGCCATACAGGATAATATTCATCTAATGATAGTGCGGATATATGCTGCAGAGGAATTGCATTTACTGGTAAACCGCTGACGAGCTGAACAAAAGTAACAAGATCATAAAGCATCTGGGAGCACGATTTAGCGTATTCCCGTAACAGCAAAAAACGCGTTGCTAAATCGCCACGTCCGGCATGGTCGAAATAACCTGTCAGATTCAACCAATCAACAAACTGTTCGACAAAACCAGAAATTTGCTTATTGGCTACGATAATTATGTTGCGGAGCTGCAGGCAATTATACCAGCCATCTATCATTCGCGATAAATGATCAACAGTTTTTAAATTTTCTGAACTCAATGTTGGTGTTGAGTAAATTTGATAAGGTGGCTCCTTGTTATACAGTGTTTTGTAATCTTGTTTTTTATCCATTGCCGAGCCTGGCAAAATCTTTAGCCGCTCTAACTGAATTTCATCAATTTCCAACTGCATTAAATGTGACACGTCATCAAGAATTGAAGCATAGTATTGGTGCGGTAATCCTGCAATTAAGTCAGCGTGAATAACAAGATTTCTGCAGTGCCGAAGTTTTTGCAAATTACTAAGTAAAAGTGCTGATTTACAGAAGCGCTTCACGGCAACAAGCGTATCATCATTTAAGGATTGAACTCCGACCTCAAGATGCAGCATATTCTTTGGTGCTTCAGCAAATTTCTCAATCATCGCTCCGCTTAATATCGCAGGATTGATTTCAAGATGAAATTTCATGTTATTAAATTGATTATAGAATATTTCCAGCAATTGAATTGATCTGGCTTCCGAAACATTAAAAGTACGATCGAGGATTCTAACCTCAAAAATTCCACGCTGCCGCAGCAATTCAATGTCAGATTTCACGCGCTCAATTGAATAGTATTTGATCGCTTTACCTGCACTGCTGCAAAAAGAACAATTACCAGCACACCCGCGCATGGTCTCGAGTTGAAAGAATGGTTTACCAGCCGGGATATATCCGGCAGAATAAACAGAAGGCAACTCGTCGAGATCACCTAAAAATTCAGCAGAGCCATTATCAACATAAACACCCGAATCAAAATAGCACAATCCAGGAATACTTTTCCATTTTTCAATAAACTTCAATTCGGCAAGCAACTGATGAATAGAGCTTTCATCTCCACGAATGACAGCTTGTACATAAGTATTAAGCTGGAGAAACACCGTATTATCCCCATTAAACTCAGGACCACCCAGAAATATGTATGTATCAGGTAATACGGAAGCGCAACGTGACAGTACTGACAATAGGAAATTACGATTAAATAAATATGCTGTTGCAATGATAATATCTGGAGCAGTTGTAATTACGTCATCAGCTATATTTTGCTCATTAGATTTCACTGTGGCAGTTACCGTAATCCATTGCCACCCAGGCTGCATTTTTTCAATCCAGCAACGCAGCATAGCTCCAGCCAGGGAAGAATGAGCATATGACGAATTAACTTCAAGATATAAAATACTGCCTGGCATAAGTTATCCCTGAAACTTAATCGAAAGCATAGTCAAATCACTGGAAGGCTTCGAAACTGCAAACTGATTAATTTGTTGATCAATATGGTCAATAATCTCTTTGGGATTAGCCCCTGCCATCGACTGCAGATCACGCAGCAGACGCGTTTCGGCATATAATGATCCATTTTGACAAACTATCTCTGCGACACCCTTGGTATAGGCAAATAGAATGTCCCCCTTTTCCAAAATAAATTTAGTATCGATACATGATGAAAAATCAAATGCGCCAGAACCGACTGCAGAAAAAACTGGAATTTGACAAACACAAAATTGTAATTGACGGCACAATAACGGCGGAGCATGACCAGCCGAAGCAAGCAGCATTTCTCCCGTGTGAAAATCAATGATTACACAAACGACAGAAGCTGATAATGTTGAAGTTCCGCTATTAATAACAGAATTCTCTACGTTCGCAAGAATTTTTGCCGGAGTAGCACCGCTGACTGCTTCATAGCGACACAAAGTTTGAACTTTTACCATAAACAGTGCTGCAGGGACGCCCTTGCCGGAAACATCACCGATACAACAATAAAGTCTATTTGAATCAAGCAGGCAAAAGTCGTAAAAATCTCCACCCACTTCTCGCGCCGCAACACAACGTGCATAAATATCGAATTCATTATGTTCAGGAAATGCGGGGAATTTAGATGGAAACATTGCGCCTTGAATTTTTGCCGCTGCTGCTAAGTCATTATTGATGATTTTCTGTTCGGAAAGATTTGCATTAACATTGTCAATTTGAATTTGTATATTTTTGGCCATACGATTGAACGACTCTGCGAGTTCCTGGAATTCATCATTTGTGTTTAACTTGATACATGCTTCCAGATTGCCGCGACTAATTTCAATGGCGCCAACTTCTAATACCGCGATAGAATGTTGTATGCGCCGTGCAAAGTAAAGCGCAATCCATGCGATTAATAACAGCATCAATAAACCTGCTATAGCATAAATCAACCTGCTGTTCGTGATTAAATTATCAATTTCGTGTTTAAATAAAGCTGAACTATCGCTAATCTTGTTACGGCTGAGTGTTGAAGAAATCGTAATCAGCTTTTCAGGCATAGTATAGCACACGTTCCATTTAGCCGTCCGCAAAGGTGCACTGGCAACATAAAATTTCTCGTTATTATAGTAATAATGCCCGATACCGTTCTGCATACCGGTGATTGATTTTATCAACGCCTTATTGCCGTCAGTATTAGTTATTATATCTTCGCTGCTTACAACTCCCGCGTTACCTGTTCGGTTGATAATCTTGCCGTCAGAGGTATAAATAAAAGAGGAAATCCTATTACTGATAAGTCCGATAACCAAGTTTTCTGCAATTGCGGCAGGGAAGATATTTACCACTGCAACAACGGTCTTACCGTTAGCGGTTGCCGCGTATGAACAAGTTATATATTCGTCAGTGCTATATCTATCTAAATATGGTCCGGAGATAACCGGCATACCCGGATTAGCAATTGCATTGCGGTACCAATCTTGTTCGCACGGGTCAAAATCTGCTGGATACGGGTACCAGGAATATCCGATAAAAATACCTTCATTGGTCGCTATCCCTAATGTTTGCACATCACGATTGCAGGCATAAACAATTTTTAGAGCACTATAAGCCATAGTCATTTTTTTCAAAGTACTGAGTAATGAATCTTGGGCTGTTTTAGCTGCAAATGATACGGGTGAGAACACTGTTTGCATCAAGGGCTTTTCAAATGAGCAAAAATCAATATCTCTTGATAAATTATTAAACTGTAAATCAAGATAGAGTTGAACCATATTTTTGGTTTCCAGGGTTATTCTTTGCAGATGCAGATCGATAATTTCTGCTTGTGTGACTGCAAAAATTTTCAATTCATCTGTAAATTCTTTTTCCATATTAGCGCAGTTATCACGAACCGCAGTGTCGCCCAGTTCACGTCCACGCTGCATGATTAATGTTACCATAGAATTAATATTAACGCCAGAAATGATGCTCATTAAAATAAAAGTTATTGTTGGCAAGAATATGAAAATAAGTAATATTTTATTTTTTAATGAAATTTTAAGCATTGCCGTCACCTGTAATTACAGCATTGTTAACGTTGCGGCGCAATGCGACAATAGTAATGTCATCTGATTGAATGCAGTTATCAGTATGTAGCTTGATATCAAGCATTACATTCGCAATTAATAATTCTAAACTATCTTGACAACAACGATTTAATGTGTGACGCAAACGTGCCTCGCCCAGAACCATGCCGGAAGAATTCATCGCCTCGGTGACACCATCAGAATACAGGAAAAGAGTATCACCAATGCCGAGTGAAATTTGTTCCACAGTCCATTTATTTTCAACAGCAGGATAAGGTCCTATGGCCATCCCTGACTTCGGCGTCAAATATTCAAAAGTCCCGCCTTGACGACATAATAACGGTGGATTATGACCGCCATTAGCAAAGACAACCTTTTCTGAGTCTAAGTCCATAAAAGCGCAAAAAACCGTGACGAACATACAACTTTCATTGTTTTTGGCAAGAATATTATTTACGTTGAACAAAATATCATTTGGATTCAAACCATTTTCTGCTTCGCGTGCAAGTAAGTTTTTGGTCATTGCCATAAATAATGCTGCAGGAATACCCTTGCCTGAAACATCACCGATTGCAAAATACAAAGTATTGGAACGTTGCATTTTGTAATCATAGAAATCGCCGCCAATTTCTTTGGCGGGTATCATTAATGCTTGAATTTCTACAGCCTGATGAATTTTACCTGGTTTTGCCGGAGGCAAACTTGACAATTGTATATCTTTGGCCACAGCCAATTCATTATTCATCATTTCACGTTTAATAAAAGTTTCTTTTAAATTTTCAATCTGCAGTTTAAGGTCGGCAGACATTTGGTTAAAAACGTTAGCAAGATGTTCAAGTTCATCACCGCTGGATAATTGTATTTGTTGATTTAGATTACCATTACCAATTTGTTCCGCCTGATTTTTTAGCGACGAAATCGGTCTAGTTATCTTAGTTATAAAAATGAATGTTGTAATAAAGATAACGAGCAAAAGCAAAGACCCAATAACGCAGAAAATCTGTTGAGTGCCTGCGATTGCAGCCCTAATTGAATCTTGATTTCTGATAGTGGCCATTTGAATATTTTTCTCAGTATTTACAGCAACTTTGGTTACTGCATTTTTAGGTATCGCAATACCCAAGCTCCAGCCGTTACTGGAAATAGGCGAATGGGCAAGATAGTAAAGCGGTTCGCCTGTAACATTTAATTCTTCAATGCCATGTTTTCCAGATAACATCCTTTTTGCAATTCTAATATGCTCTGGATTGGACGATGCGAGCAAATTTTCTTTTTTAAATTCATTTTTCCAAGTACGACCAGCGGTATCAATATTGCGGCGGACTAAAATATTTGCCGACGCATCAATAAGAATAGCCATCGAATTTGGCTCGAGTTGATTCGCCAGCAAATCATGCAGAATTTTTTTAATTTCAATATCGATGGCACAAACACTGATTATTTTACCGTTCGCATCCCTGGACGCCTTGGCACATGTCAATACTAGTTTATTGCCGCTGCTCGAAATATACGGACCGACCCATACCGCTGATTTACTGGTACTGGCGGCGGTATACCAGTCCCTGATACGAGGGTCAAAGTCAATTGGTTGCCGGGTCCATGGATAAGCGACAAATAAACCAGTTGGCGAGGCTGCATAAACAATATCACTGCCGGGGTTATTATGCCAAATGAACTTCAATACCGGCTGTATTATGCTAAACTTATTTAATTCAGCAACCACATTATCCAAATTATATTCAGTTGGTACGTGCCAACTGGCATATTTAAGATAATCGTCTGGCTCGTCCTTAGTCACGTTATCACAAAGACGATTAATATTTTTTTGAGGATTATCTTGAGCAGTATATCGCGAGCAAAGATTTGCGAGCATACTGATTTCTACGGCAATACGCTTTATTTGAGTGTCAATCAATTTTGCTTGTCCGGTAGTGAGCGAAATTATCTCTTCTTGTGCTTGCAAACGCAGTGCGGCTTTGCTTTCATTCACTGCATCTTGTCCAAGAATTGAACAAGCATTATCTGCATATTCACCGAACTGTTTGGTACGTTCAATACTAAAATATGTCACGATGCAAAAAGCAAGTGCAGTCAAAGTAATCATGACCAACAGAAATTTTGTTCTCAAACTAAATTTAGAAAACTGCATTCTTGTTCTCACGGTAATATTTTATGTTTGCGCGGGATGTGCTTGCCAGTGCTTGCAAGCTTAATGCCCGAATTAACATTTATCACTGCCGATTCGGTAAAAATTGCATTAATGAAGCGTTTGATAATTATTTTAACCGCCAAATCACTAGGATGAAGCATATCTTCTTTATAAAAACGATAATCACGCAGTTCATCATTCATTATTTCATAAGCTGGGAAATATGCACATTTCTCCGGATATCGCTCGACACAAGAATGAATCGCAGTTACGAGATGCGCTTTACTTCGGGAATTCAATATCAGGTCACCGCGATAATGCCGAACCGGCGAGAGAGTAAGAATTATTTTGCATAACGGATTAAGAGACATTATATCGTTGATGATTGCGTTGAGTGCTGCAAAATTCTCAACATGAGTTAGAAGTCTCCGCTCAAACTCATTCCCTGGCACACGATGGCAATTAGCAACAACTTTACCAGTAACCTTATGTACATAAACAACAGAAGATGAAGGGGTTAATACCAGCGCGCTGGAATTCATTAACGCTGACGCAAATTCACTTAAAGCATGGTTTGCAGAGCTTACTGAAATTTCGAGTGATTGTTTAGAAAAATCACCGTGATGTTCCCAGCTATGCCACTGCTCATTAAACTTAAAAAAATCACCTTCTGTGTAAAATTTTTGTTCAACTAAACGACGCAATGGCGCCGCCATGGAAATTAAATTATAAACAATTCCTGTCGGATTCACTGTTGTTGCCAGACCGACTGACCGCAAATATTCAAATAGTTCAACCGCAAAACATGAGCCAATACCGCAAAAAAAAGCATTTTCTTCAAATCGTTCAAACGGGAGACAACAATTTTTAACTTCAGTTTGCAATAGCATAATAATTATTTTCTTTCACGCGTTATTGATTGAATATTTGTCTTAAAAATTCATTTAACAGAGTGTAGCGCGGTTCTTGTTTAAAATTATTAACTGCCATATTGACCGCCTTTTTGCTGCCGACTAGTACTAGTAAAGAACGCGCCCGCGTCATCGCGGTATATAATAAATTGCGTTGAAGCAGCATATAATGCTGCGTCAAAATTGGAACAATTACCACAGGAAATTCACTACCTTGAGACTTATGTACAGTAACGGCATAGGCTAAAGCTAATTGTTCAGCTTCGAAATAATCATATTCAACAGAATTATTATCATAAATAACAGTAAATTTATTTTCACTGGCTTCAATATTCGCGATTCTACCCATGTCACCATTAAAAACATTTTTTTCATAATTATTGCAGTTCTGAATCACTTTGTCGCCAGATTTAAAAATGCGGTCACCAATCTTAAACTGTGGCTTATGACCAGGATTCAATTCCTGCTGCAAACGTTGATTCAATGCAATGGTACCACAACTGCCGCGATTCATCGGTGACAACACTTGGATATCACGTATCGGGTCAAAGCCAAAACGTTCAGGAATACGTATTTTTGCCATTTTAATAATTAATTCTAGCGCTTTATCTGGATCATCCTGTTCAATCCAATAAAAATCACTCAATACATTCTGTCCGCTTTGGGCAGGTTCTGGCAATTTGCCATGGTTGACACGGTATGCATTGACAATGATTTCACTACCAGCGCCCTGTCGGAATATTTTAGATAAATGCGTGACAGTGAACAATTTGGAGTCGATAAGCGAGTGCAGCACATTGCCCGGACCTACAGACGGCAGTTGATCAGCATCACCCACCATGACGAGCGTGGTGCCAGAACGTATTGCCCGTAACAGGTTTAATGCAAGTTGTGTGTCCAGCATTGACACCTCATCAACAATTAACACATCGCACGGTAATTTTTTTTTGGAATTATAGGCAAAACCGCGTTCTGCCGGTTCCCAACGCAGTAAGCGGTGAAGTGTCTTGGCGGTTAAACCAGTAGCTTCACTAAGTCGTTTTGCGGCACGACCTGTAGGTGCGGCAAGATAAATAATTAATTTAGCGGCGATGGCGCGGCGAACTATTTCGCCAATAACGGTTGTTTTTCCTACACCAGGACCGCCAGTTATAATGCTGACTGGTGATATTGCGGCTCTTTCAACCGCCGAACACTGTTCATTGCTCAAACATAAATCCGGGCGCGAAGGTATGTTTAGCATACTCTTGCCCTTATGATTTACGTTTTTAAATAAATTTATCAAAAGCAGCGGTATTTCCCTTTCAGCAGCAAACAATAATAATGGGTAAATCATCGGGGTACAGCTTTCGCTGTTGATCATTGTTAACGTTTTATTTTTTAATGCAAACTCCAAACCTAGTGTGGCGTCTTCATCCTCGACCTGTAAAGTATTAGCCACCATTTTAATAAAGTCATCTTTAGGATAACAACAATGTCCGACAGCAGTGAGTTGTGTCATGGTATAATAAGCTCCAGCAACAAGACGCTGAGGATTGTTCTTTAATATTCCCTGAGCGGCTGCAATGTTATCTGCGGTAGTAAAACCTATCCCGCTGATATCGTCAGCTAGTTGATACGGAGTCTTTTTTACAATTGCCGCAGCCTCCTCGCCATATCGTTCATATAATCGTTCACAATAATTTTTAGATATGCCCACCCCCTGCAGAAAAATAAATATATCACGGCGGCAACGCTGTTTATGCCAAATTTCCCGAATGGATTGGACGCGTTTATTGCCAATTTTGGGAATTTCCTTGAGACGTTCCGAATAATTATCCAAGACATTGATAGTATTGTCGCCAAAGCATTTAACGATGCTTTCTGCCAACTTTACACCGACACCGGGGATAATTCCAGAAGATAGGTAGCGGATAAGTCCGTCTTGAGTAGATGGCAGCAACAAATTGTAATGTTCCACCCGCAATTGCCTGCCATATTCGGGATGCACCTCCCAAAATCCCTTTAACTCAACACGATGACCTGGAGTTATATCCAGCACATTGCCTACCGCAGTATGTTCGACGCCTTGATTGTCAACAACCTTAAAAACAGAATAACTGCCATCTTCCCTGGCAAAAACGATACGGCTGACTTCGCCGCGCACAATGTGTTCAGTCAGGCTCAATGGTACAGCTTGTGATATTGAATTTTCCATAATTTTAAAACATACCGCTTGGATAACAAAAGTTCAAGAACTTAAAGTGAATTTGAACAGCTGCGGTGATGATGGATATTGAGCAATACGTAATCACTCATTGTCTTTGTGTTCAAGTCGCCAGTCACGAGGGTTTACCGGGTTAGTTTCGCGCCACAGCCCTATTTTTTTATCGCGGGCTTTTTTCTCAGCGTTGCGGAATGAATCTTCATTTGGGGCATATCGTTTATACCACCATGCCTGACCGGCAGTAATCATCGCCAAATTGATATACTGGTCTTTACGATAAACTTTGGCAACAGTACGACCATAACCATCAACATCAACCTTTTCAACAGTTACCTCAATGGATTTTATCAGCATAATAAGATACTTAGTTGCTTCTCTGCCGCCATTCTGCAAATATTCCGGGGCATCAATTCCCCAAAGTCTAATTTCATAATTCTGGGTCCCGCTAGTTAGTGTAAACGAGTCACCATCATGAACAACAGTAACGATGCCGGTTAGACGTACGTTCTCGGCAATAATTACGATACAACACAAGAGCAAAAACGTTATTAATATTTTTTTTATCATATAAGAAAATGCCATTGTCAAAAAACGTTGACAATTATTGATGAAAACAACTCTTGTTTTATACCAAATTTGCTCAAATTGCTAGACGGCAACTGGCTCTTTTGTACAATTATCGCCATAAATTATCGTTCAACATTTACATTTTACCGCTGTGTATGCCCAAACATATCGCCAAACACTTAAAATCGGCAAAGCCAATGCCTATTCACCCGTTGACATTATTGGTTAGCAGATAATTTTTGAACCGATTAAGCACAACAAATAAACTTAAAGTAAAATAACAATAAAATATGAATACACCACTATGCTCGATTAGTCAAATTACATCGTAAGGTATGAAGATACTTTCATTAAAATAATTTAATAAGGTGACAAGTGAAAGCAACGAATTGACATTATCCACGTGGCATTTAAACACAAATTGAATGTAGAACTAAGTATTGCCGCATAACGCATTCGATCAATATTTGATACCCAGCAATTAACTTAATTGCCTGACTCCAACCGCAGCGCTAAACGTTCTGGCAAACCGACTTGATAAATTTTATTTTGGGCTGACACAATATCATAAGGTAAACGATATCTGGTCACCACCTTCTCCTCACTGTCATAAATGGCAAATGATGCACGAGGATCGCGATTTCTCGGCTGACCAACGCTTCCAACATTTATCAAGTATTTAAATCCAGTTTTGAGTGATATCTTTAATTCATCGGATTCATGAACGTTTTTTGGAAACATCCCTTCGCCAGGCAAATTCGCCCATTCTGCAATTTCTTCAATTGGTTTATCAGAAGAAGTTGAGATTGGCTTCTTGCAAAAAGCGATGGGAACATGTGAATGACCACAGAAACAAATCTGTGTAAACTGATAGGTAAAGTTGTCAGCAGCATGATGCGCGTCGAAAATATACCCCCATTGGTCAGGGGAGTCTAGCGTAGCGTGGACAATTGTAATATTCGTACCTTGAACCGTTGCCCGGTATGGCAATCTGAATAACCAGCCCAACTCTTCTTCGTCCAATTGCTCCTTAGTCCACAGTACAGCTTTTTGAGCGTGCTGATTAAATCCTTCCATCTCTTTTTCATTATTGGACACGTAATCATCGTGATTACCTTTAACAACTGCAATGGGAGACAGTCCCCTAATAATTGATAAGCATTCTTTAGGTTCAGCATTATACCCAACGATATCACCGAGACAGATAAATTTGTCAACATGATTTTCTTCACACTTATCGAGAACAACGCGTAATGCATCAGTATTGGAGTGAATATCACTTATTATCGCATATTTTGTCATTATTACCCTAAGATGATGGCTAATTTTCTGTTATTAATGCTCTAACAGGATACGATTGCAGGCATTCGCGTCCATGTAGAAAAGCTAAATCAATTATAAATTCTATGCCAATGATATTAGCTTTTAGTCTATTCAGCAATGTAACTGCCGCACTTGCTGTACCACCAGTCGCAAGCAAGTCATCAACCAACACTACTTTCGCACCAGGAGGAAACGCATCAGTATGCACCTCAATCGTTGCCTCGCCATATTCAAGTGAATAGGATTGCTGTAAAGTATGATATGGCAATTTGCCCTTCTTGCGAATCGGCACAAAACCACAGCCGAGTTCTACCGCCATGGCTGCACCAAGAATAAATCCCCGCGCCTCAATTCCTGCGATATAATCTGGGTGTTGATCACGATAATTATCTGCCAAATACTTAATCAGATATGATAATATATCACGGTCCTGCAGTAATGGAGTAATATCTTTATAAATTATGCCCGGTTTGGGGAAATTTGGAACGTTTCTTACTGCCGCCTTAATTTTATCTAAATTCATTAAAAGAACTCCGCGATGCTGCTGCATTTAAATGACTGTTACGTCTAACAATAATTAAATTTTTGTTGTACAGTTAATAAAGCTAAAAAGACAACTACAGCAAATGCTAATTTTGCTGACAAAGTAAATAAATGCGGCGACAGAATAAGCCGGATTCTGTGCTTGCACGAATGCAAGCGGCAATCATCTATCTAAGCGACCAGAACCCGGGACTCAAGCGTCACGAGCAGTGACTCATCCCCTATTTGGTCTTGCTACGGGAGGGGCTTGCCAAGCGGTGCAGTTCTCACTTGCACCCGGTGGGCTTTTACCCCACCTTTTCACCCTTACCAGAATACGAATACTCAGGCGGTATATTTTCTGTTGCGCTTTCCTTCCCGCGACGTATAGTTCGCAGTATCCTTCCTTAACAAAAGGACTCCCCGCTCTGTGTAGTCCGGACTTTCCTCTCTACGTTACCATAGAGCGACTGCCTACTGACACCGCACAAAGTTTAATATAAATCACATAATATCAATTAGCAAACAATAACACTATCATTTTCATAATCTTTTTTACAGCTTTTAGCTATAAGAAAATCTGTCACAATCTGCCAAGTTAGCGACATATCATCGTAAGCAAACACCTCAACATTGCAGTGACAATTTGTCCCAGTGCGACATTTAATGGAGACATTTAATAATTAAATTTGATTGCATTGACCTAGCATCATTAACTCAAAATAACATTTTATAATGACTTAAAACTAAATTATGCGCTATCATTTCAAAAACATAATATTAACATAAATAGCAATAATTGTACTCGATTCTTGAGCTTACTAATCGCATTATACCTTTTAAATAATCGACTCTGACTACACTTTATCGTCACAACTTGGCACGGCATTTGCTTATGAGAATTTGACATTAAGTTTTTAAAAAAATTAAAAGCGAGGTAGATAATATGGGAAAGATACTTGGTATTGATTTAGGTACAACAAATAGTTGTATGGCCGTGATGGAAAATGGTGAAGCTAAAGTTATCGCCAACGCTGAAGGTAACAGAACGACGCCATCAATTGTCGCATTTACTAAAAGTGGCGAACGTTTAGTTGGTCAAACTGCAAAAAGGCAAGCGATTACAAATCCTAAAAATACGATTTTCTCCGTAAAACGTTTTATGGGAAGAAAATTTTCTGAAGTTGGTCGTGAACGTGAATTGGTGCCTTATGAAGTGGTTGAAGCAAAAAATGGCGATGCTCACATAAAGATTAATGACAAAACCTATTCCCCTCCAGAAATTTCTGCGATGATTTTGCAAAAATTAAAGACTGATGCTGAAGCTTATTTAGGTGAAGAAATTAAGCAGGCAGTGGTTACTGTTCCTGCATATTTTAATGACAGCCAGCGTCAAGCCACCAAAGATGCAGGAAAGATTGCAGGTCTGGAAGTGCTGCGAATTATTAATGAACCGACCGCGGCATCATTGGCATACGGACTTGATAAAAACAAAATTGAAGAAACTGTAGCAGTTTATGACTTGGGCGGTGGAACTTTCGATATATCCATTTTGGAAATTGGTGAAGGCGTATTTGAAGTTAAAGCAACGAATGGCGACACCCATCTTGGTGGCGACGATTTTGACCAGGTGCTCATGAACTTCCTTGCAGACGAATTTCAACACGAAAACGGTGTTGATTTACGTAAAGATCCGCAGGCATTACAGCGTCTAAAAGAAGCTGCTGAAAAAGCTAAATGCGAACTGTCATCAAGTATGTCTACTGACATTAATCTGCCGTTTATTACAATGAATCAGAATGGTCCATTGCATATGAATAGAACGTTGACCCGTGCTGATTTAGAGAAACAGACAGATAGTCTTGTTGAAAAGACAGTAAATCCATGTATGTCATGTATCCGCGATGCCGGAGTCAATACCTCTAAAATTAATGAAGTAATTTTGGTGGGCGGCATGACAAGAATGCCTAAAGTTACAGAAAAAGCCAAATCTATATTCGGCAAAGAGCCGCACAAGGGTGTTAATCCAGACGAAGTCGTAGCTGCCGGTGCAGCAATTCAAGGTGGAGTCCTTGGCGGAGAAGTTCAAGACATTGTGCTGCTTGATGTCACGCCGCTTTCTCTGGGCATAGAAACTCTGGGCAGTGTATCAACTAAACTCATTGAGCGCAATACCACAATTCCGACTAAAAAGAGTGAGATTTTCAGTACTGCTGCCGACAGCCAGCCTTCCGTTGATATCCACGTCCTTCAAGGCGAACGTGAAATGGCGAAAGACAATAAGAGCATTGGCAGATTCCGCTTGGATGGGATTCCGCCGGCACCGCGTGGCGTTCCGCAAATAGAAGTTACTTTTGATATTGATGCAAACGGCATTCTCCACGTAACTGCAAAAGATTTAGGTACTGGCAAAGAACAGAAAATTACCATTACCGCAAGCTCTGGATTGTCTGACCAGGATGTTGAAAAGATGGTTAATGAAGCCAAAGCGCACGAGTCCGAAGATAAAGCAATAAAAGAAAAAATTGAAGTTAAAAATCGTGCCGATTCCATGATTTATCAGACTGAGAAACAGCTCAAAGAATATGGTGACAAAGTTCCGAATGACGTAAAAGCTCCTATTGAAGCTGGTATTGAAAAACTCAAAAAGTCTTTAGAATCCAATGATACTGAGGCGATGAAATCAACGATGACGGAACTTGAACAGCATCTTATGAAGTTAGGGCAGGAAGTTTATCAGCACAGTCAGCAGAACGCCGCGTCTAATGAACAAGGTGCTGGAGCACAGGGTACCAGCCAGAATCAGAACTCAGCAAATAATTCTAAAGACAACATCGTCGATGCTGAAATCGTCGATGACGAAAAATGAACTAAAACTATATTGTAATAAACCGTGCGCATGTACGGTTTAGATGTTATTACTGTATTGTAAAGAACCTTTAACAAAAAAACAAAGGAGAACCCCAAAAATGGCAAAAGTAAAAATTAAACCGCTCGGCGATCGTGTCCTGCTCGAAATTGCAGACGATACCGCAGAACAAATCAAAGGTGGAATTGTAATTCCTGATTCCGCCAAAGAAAAACCGCAGGAATATAAAGTTATTGCAGTCGGCACTGGCAAGAATGACGACAAAGGTAAAAAAATTCCATTTGACATTCAAGTAGGCGATGTTGTTCTGACCAGTAAATACGGCGGCACTGAAGTCAAATATAACGACAAAGAATATAAGATTGTCAGCGCCGAAGACATTCTCGCAGTTATTGGTTAAATCATTATTCATTAAATTTAAAACAAAAATAGGAGATCTAAATTATGCCAAAACAATTGCTTTTTAGCGAAGAGGCCCGCCGCAAGGTTTTATCAGGCGTGCAGCAGCTTAGCAAAGCTGTAAAAGCCACACTCGGACCAAAGGGTCGCAATGTCGTGATTGATAAAAAATACGGTTCCCCTACCGTCACTAAAGACGGGGTAACTGTTGCTAAAGAAATCGAACTTGAGTGTCCTTTTGCCAATATGGGCGCGCAAATGGTAAAAGAAGTTGCCAGCAAAACTTCTGACATCGCCGGAGATGGTACTACTACAGCAACAGTTCTTGCTGAAGCAATCTACCGCGAAGGCTTGAAGAATGTCACGGCTGGAGCAAATCCGATGGAACTCAAACGCGGTATTGACAAAGCAGTAGAAGCTATGGTTCGCCAATTATCTAAGCTGTCAAAAAGCGTTGGCGACAGAGAGCAAGTTGCTCAAGTTGCAACAATTTCTGCAAATGGCGACGCCGCTATTGGTGAAATTATTGCTGAAGCAATGGACAAAGTTGGCAAAGACGGTACCATTACTGTTGAAGAAGCCAAAACTATCGAAACAACCCTGGACGTTGTTGAAGGTATGCAGTTTGATAAAGGCTACCTGTCTCCATACTTCGTTAACGATACAGAAGCAATGGAAGCAGTACTCGATGATTGCTACTTGTTAATCAACGAAAAGAAAATCAGCAGCCTGAATGATATGCTGCCGTTGCTCCAAATGGTTGCCAAAGAAAGCAAACCATTACTGATTATCGCTGAAGACGTTGAAGGTGAAGCCCTGGCAACTCTGGTCATCAACAAAATGCGTGGAACCCTCAATGTTTGCGCAGTCAAAGCCCCTGGATTTGGCGACCGCCGCAAGGCTATGCTGCAGGACATTGCTGTCCTCACTGGCGGCACCTGCATTACCGAAGATTTAGGTATTAAACTTGAAAGCGTTACCATTGCTCAGCTTGGTAAGGCAAAACGTATCACTGTTGACAAGGATAATACCACCATCGTCGAAGGTGCTGGCACTCAAAGCGCTATTATCGGCAGAGTCAATCAAATTCGTAAAGAAATTGAAGAAACCACTTCCGATTATGATCGCGAAAAACTGCAAGAACGCTTGGCTAAACTTGCCGGCGGTGTTGCTGTAATTAATGTTGGTGCTGCCACAGAAACTGAAATGAAAGAAAAGAAAGCCCGCGTTGAAGACGCACTGCATGCAACTCGTGCCGCTGTTGAAGAAGGCATTGTTCCTGGAGGCGGTGTCGCTCTCCTGCGTGCTGGCAAAGTCCTCAAAGACATGAAGCTTTCTGGCGATGAAGCGATTGGCAAAGCTATTGTCGAACGCGCTATTGAAGAACCTCTGCGTCAACTTGCCACAAATGGCGGGTATGAAGGCAGTATCGTGGTAAAAACAGTTTATGATATGAAGGCCGGCGAAGGTTTCGACGTAGCTACCGGAAAATATGTTGACATGTTAAAATGCGGCATCATTGACCCGACTAAGGTTACACGTTCAGCATTGCAAAATGCGGCATCCATATCCGGTTTGCTTTTGACTACTGAATGTCTGATTACTGACATTAAGGAAAAGGAAGCAGCTCCTGCCGGTGGTGGTATGGGCGGCGGAATGGGCGGTGGAATGGGCGGTATGGGCGGAATGGGCGGAATGATGTAATTCTTCCAGTTCGACCAAGTCACATTTGACTGTTTTGGCGTGGTGTAAAAACCACGCCATTTTTATT